>NZ_JBXWSL010000121.1:0-4851 GCF_059613425.1 Ruegeria sp. BHSA123
CTCAGATGCCCACCGTCTCTCCGGTGCGTCTCAACCGTCTTTCCAGTCCGTCAGGCCAACCTCAGCTGCGCCGGTGAAGGGGTATTTACGGATTAGACTCCCTACCCGCAACCCCCATTTTGAAAAAACTTTGCTTTTCTCACTAAATTCTAAATTAATTATTATAACTCAAATACTTAAACGTTTATTTTGCGATTTCCGCCAGCCACTTAAGGTGCAGGCTCATCAGAAGAAGTGGGTGAAATCTGCGCTTTGGCTGGAATCGTCGGCCCCGACAGCAAACGACGACATTGATATCCGTCTTGAGTCTTTCGATCGACGCGGGCGTACCGTTTCGCTGAATGTCGAAGAACACTTGGAAACTGACTTCAGGTCACAATTGTTTTTTCACTCAATTGACGCAGTCTCAGGGAAGCCTGGCTCGGATGGCGAACAGCGGACCAGCGCATCAATGGTTCTGATAGTAGGGAAGCCAGCATGCAGTTCGACGATATCATCGTGGGCGGCGGGTCGGCAGGATCCGTTCTTGCAAACCGCCTCAGCGAGAACCCGGCTTCACGCGTTTGCCTGCTCGAAGCAGGCGGGAACGGAAAGGGCCTGACTGTCAGGGTGCCGGCAGCTGTCGTGGCAACCCTTCCGGGACGCCCCAAGATCAACAACTGGGCTTTTGAAACCATACCGCAACTCGGGTTGAACGGACGCCGGGGGTATCAACCCCGCGGTAAAGCACTGGGTGGTTCGAGCGCGATCAACGCGATGCTTTATGTCAGAGGTCAGCGGCAGGATTATGATGGGTGGGCCGATCTGGGCTGCGACGGCTGGGATTGGGACAGCGTATTGCCGTATTTCAAACGGTCCGAGAACAATGAGCTTGGTGCAGACAGCTGGCATGGTGACAAAGGCCCGTTACAGGTGTCACAGCAAAAAGAACCTCGCCCGATCACCCGCGCGTTCATTGAAGCCGCGCAGCAACTCCAACATCGCCACACTGAAGATTTCAACCGAGGCGATAACGAAGGTGTCGGGGTGTACCAGGTAACGCAGTATCATGACCCTTCAAAGAATGGAGAGCGGTGCTCAGCGGCTGCGGGTTACCTGTTCCCGATTGCCAACCGCCCGAACCTGACGGTCATTACACATGCCTATGCGAAAAGGCTGGTCTTTCAGGGTAAGCGCGCAACTGGCGTTGTTTTCAGGGTCAAAGGCAAAAAGGCAGACACCACCGTTACCGCCACGCGCGAGATTCTCCTGTGCGCGGGAGCATTAAAAACACCTCAACTGCTGCAAGTCTCAGGGATTGGAGCAAGCGCTGATCTTGAAACGCACGGGATCGCTGTTCTGCATGAACTGCCGGGTGTGGGGCAGAATTTGCAGGACCACCTCGACTTTACGCTGACCTACCGAACCAAAGACACGAACAACTTTGGGATCGGCGCGACAGCAGCGGTGCGACTGCTGAAGCACATCCGTCAGTGGCGCAAGACCGGTGTGTCAATGGCGGCCACACCGTTTGCCGAAGGGGCAGCGTTTCTGAAGACCTCACCCGAGTTGAAACGCCCGGATATCCAGCTGCATTTCACCATCGCAATGGTCGATGATCACGCCCGCAAGCTGCATTACGGTTACGGGTACAGCTGTCATATCTGCAAGCTTCGCCCGGAAAGTCGGGGAACCGTTGGCCTGAGCAGCGCGGACCCAATGGCAATGCCTGTCATCGATCCGGGGTTTCTTTCAGATGCACGAGATCTGGACACCATGATCAAAGGCGCGCGAATGACGCGAGACATCCTGCAAGCGCCGGCTTTGGCCAAATATCGGCACAAAGAGATGTTCGGAACCGATACGGCGAAATCCGACGCCGATTGGGAGGGGCATATCCGCGCCCGTGCCGACACGATCTATCACCCGGCTGGCACCTGTAAGATGGGCACCGACGATCTGGCGGTTGTGGATCCTGAACTCCGGGTGCGGGGGATCGAGGGGCTGCGTGTGGTTGATGCGTCGGTGATGCCAACGCTGGTATCGGGAAACACAAACGCGCCAACAATAATGATCGCGGAAAAAGCCTCGGATATGATTAAAGCAGCCGCGCAGTAAAGAACCTACCGGTCCTTCATCAGCGCCTCCAACCCCACCCGGTAGTTTGGATAGATCAATTCGACACCCAACTCATCCTTGATCCGGTCGTTTCGGACGCGTTTGTTCTCGTTATAAAAACTGCGCGCCATCGGTGTCAGGTCAGCCTTGTCAAATGAAACCGCCGGGGGCAGAGGAAGCCCCTGCAATTCGGCGGCATACCCGATGACATCCTGTGGCGGGACAGGTTCATCGTCGCATACGTTGTAAACACTGCCCGGATTCGGCCTTGTCATCGAGGCTTGCAGAACCTGCGCAATGTCATCCACGTGGATACGCGAAAACACTTGCCCCGGCTTGATGATGCGCCGCAGCCCACCGCGTGTGAGCTTGGAGAACGGCCCACGACCTGGGCCGTATATCCCTGCCAGACGGAAGATGTGAACAGGCAGGCCCGGCACAGCCGCCCATTGCTCTTCAGCCAGCATGCGCCACTTTCCACGCTTGGCGGTCGGTGTTGGCGGGGTGTCTTCGTCAACCCAGCCGCCCTGATGATCGCCATAAACAGCCGTTGTCGATAAATAGCCCACCCATGTGAACTGACTTGCCCGTTTTCGGATCTCATCGCCCAGCGCCGCCAGTACCGGATCGCCCGCCTCGCCCGGTGCCGTTGAGATCAGCAAATGCGTCACCCCATCCAGATTTGGGACCTCACCGGGCCAGATCAGCGGGTCCGCGCCAGAGGCACGTATCGCATCTGCGCCTTCGCCATCTCGTGTGGTGCCAAAAATCTGCCAGCCTTTCGGGGCAAGAATTCGGGAAAGGGCCTGCGCAGAATAGCCGTGGCCAAATGAGAAGAGTGTCTTGGTCATGCCCCGTTGATGGGCTTCAGCGCATCGGGATGCAAGCGCCGCATGGACGCACTTGAATCGAATCTTCTGATGCGCCTTTCTGTGGATATGAGCAAAAAGAAACCAGACCTGCATTCTGCCTACGCGCTGAGCTCTCCGGACGAAAACAAACGCCTTTATGCGGAATGGGCCGGGGATTATGACGACAGCTTTGCCGCGCGTGAGGATTATCAGCTTCATATCCATACCGCACGGGCGTTTGTGGGCGCGGGCGGTCAGGGGCCGGTTCTGGATGTCGGTGCGGGAACGGGCCTATGCGGCGCGGTGTTGTCTGGGCTTGGCGTTGGGCCGATTGATGCCACGGATATCAGTTCGGAAATGCTGGAACAGGCTATGCGCAAGGATATCTACCGGGACGCGATCGAGGCTGACCTGACCCATGGCATCCCGGTTCCGCCTGACAGCTACTCCGGCATCGTGTCATCTGGCACGTTCACGCATGGCCATCTGGGTCCCGAAGTATTACCCGCCCTGCTTCGCGTCGCACGGTCAGGCGCGACGTTCGCCCTGTCAATAAACGCCCACCATTTCGAAAAGATGGGCTTCAAGGGCAAGCTGCACGAACTGGAACAGGATCAGATTCGCAACCTGACCCTGCCCGAGGTTCGCATCTACGGTGATCTTGCCGCGGGTCCAAACAAGGATGACACGGCCTTCATTGCATTGTTCGAACGGGTTTAGGCCCCGGACAGGTCCAGCCGCGTCAAGTATACATCTGCTTTTTGTAAGCGCGCGTGCGTGTCGTCGCCTCGGCCGAGCCATCGTGATAGGTGCCAAACCACTTGTCGAAAGGAATTTCGGATGTGCCGTAGTTGCACTCGAAATACCGGTGGTGGAGCTGGTGAAAAAAGTCGCCCGCCCGCGCGGCTTCGGTCTCACCGGCCTTTATCTTCTCGAACCCAGAATGGGACAGTATCGGGCTGACCTGCTGGAACGAGCTGTGAAACAACACATGCAGCGGATGGGATGGCACGATCAGGTGGATGAAATACGTCGTGAAATACAGCATGTTTTCATACCAGTGATTCGAAATCCCTGACCACGGCCCGGTATTGACATTGCGGTGATGGACCGCGTGCACATGTTTATAAAGCCTGGGATGATGTTCCAGCCGGTGCACCCAGTAAAAATGCAGGCCGGACCACATGGGAATGAACAGCATCCAAACCACAAACCACACCGGCGCGCTGGCCCAGGTAATCGTCGGAACCCAGCCATTTGCCATCGCCCAAAAGATGACCCACTGGTAAATGGTCGCCACCGTCATGGCGCTGCCCAGCGTCCACCAGATATTATCCCAGACCTGATTGCGGAATGTGAATGTTCCGTTGTCCCGCGTCAGGTCTCTTCGATCGAACTTTTTGTACATCCCCTGCCCTTTGCGCATGTACAGCCACCAGTGCAGGCTTCCTGCTATCAGAGTTTGCGGCACCATGTTCAGCAACCAAATCCTGAACATCCAGCCGGGTGCAAAGCTCTTCATCGTCTCTAACTCAGGGAAAAAGAACGCATAGGCGATGACGGCCAAAGTCATGCACAGGGTCAGGGCGGTGATTTGCAACCACGCTCCGCCGTACCATTTCAGCACGGCGGATGGGCGCGGCGGCCAACTGAACAGCGGATTGAGGCCTACTGGCCCGTCGGGGTGGTAATGCCAGCAGGCGGCTTCGGGGTCCTGCGCGGTATCTCGCATGTCGGTCACTCTGTCTTGCATCAGGTTGCGTAGTCCGAGCCTTCTGCATCGAGTATTGCCTTGATCTCTCGCAGATGCGCTTCGGCCTGATCGGGGTAGTCGTCCAGTTCCTGCGCTGTTTTCTCGGCAATCTCATCCGACAGCACCCGCAGGGGCAGACCTGTTTGCAGT
>NZ_JBXWSL010000122.1:0-4806 GCF_059613425.1 Ruegeria sp. BHSA123
CCTGCGCACGAATGGCGGCTGGCGGTATCGTCTGGCACAGTTCAGCCATAGGCTGGGAACCTTGTTCGAGATCCGGTTCAAGATCTACAAAAAGAAATTCTTTATGAAGTTCCTGAACAATCTGATCACTCAGATGACGCCTTTTTTGTTTTATTCGGTGGGCGGATACCTGGCGATCACGGGCGAGGTGACAGTAGGTGCATTGGTTGCCGCGTTGGGCGCGTACAAAGACCTTAGCGGGCCCTGGAAAGACCTTCTGACCTACTACAACCAGGTACAGGATATGTCCCTGCGATGGGAAGTGGTTACTGAAAGATTTGCCCCGGACAACATGATTCCCGAAGAGCTGTTCATCGGTGAGCCGGAAACCATTCCGCATCTGACCGGTGATATCGAATTGCGCAATGTGACCGTACGCGATGGCGATGGCAAAACCATTCTAGAGGATATTGATCTGACTATCCCACGTGGCGCGCGTGTGGCGATTCAATCCACCCATGCGTCGGAACGCAGTGCATTGGGCCAGTTGCTGACCCGCGAGGTTCTGCCTGTTCAGGGCGATGTGATCATAGCTGGCCACAGGCTGGACGAATTGCACCAATCAGTTATCGCGGCCCGGATCGGTTATGCCTATTCACGCCCGTATCTGTTTGACGGGACTTTGGGCGATAACCTCATGATGTCATTGCGCACCCATCCACAGCACGAGGCAGATGCCATAAGAACCCCGTCCCGTCGTCAGATCGAGTCTGTTCGGGCCGGTAACCCACCAGACTCGCTGGAAGATGAGTGGATCGATCCGGGACTGGCCGGTCTGGACGATATTGATGGAATACGTGATTGGTGGTTCCAACTGGTGGAAGCCATGGGGATTGACGAGTTCATGTTCCGGCGCACTCTGCGCACCCAGTTTGATCCAGAGATACACCCGATACTGGCACAGGAAATAGTCAGGCTGAGAGACTCCATCGCTGAACGGTTGAAGGCAAAAGGACTGGATCGGTATGTTTATCGGTTCGATCCCAACCAGTTCAACCCGGCTGTCCCGCTTGGGGGAAACCTGTTGTTCGCGGCACCGTCGCGCGACATCTCTCCAGACATTCTGGCTGGCGACGCGCGGTTTGTACAATTGCTCAGCACCCATGATCTTGCAGATGACGCGATCAGCATATCGAATGCCGTCATGGATACTCTTGGCAAGACATTTGGGCGGGATGGGGCTGACCATCCCCTGTTTCTGCGGCTTGGCATGTCCAAGGACATGTATCATCGGCTGCTTGACATCCAGGACCGGCGCAAAGCCAAAGGGAATGCTGCGCTGAGCGATCAGGAGCGCGCCTTGCTACTGACAGTGCCTTTCCTTCTGACCGCAGAACAGATCGGTCCTGATTTCCCAGAGGAATACAAGGAAAAAATCCTTGCTATCCGCAAGACCCAGGCTGAACGGTTGCGTGGTGCAATGGACGGTTTGTTCATGTCTGTGGCGCCTGACATCTATGTGCCGCGCCTGACCGTGATGGAAAACGCGATCTATGGCCGGATATCTTTGATGGCAGGTGCCCATGCCGAAGATATCGAAGACATCGTTGCAGAGGCCATGAACGAAGCCGGTCTGCGCCGTCGAGCAGCGGCCATTATTTATGACCTTCCGTCCGGGCTGGGCGGCAACAACCTTCCAACCGTGTTTCAGGAGCGTGCCGCTTTTTCGCGCGCAGGCATCAAACGCCCCGACATTCTGATCCTGGACAAGGCGTTGGCCAGCCACGACTCGGAAAGCCGGTTGCGCACGCGCCTGAAACTGCGGGAGTTGCTGCCCGATTCCATCATGATTTTCATGGAGGATCATTTTGCGCACCCCGAAGCCTATGACTTGTTTGTAGAAATAAAGGATGGACGGATCGACGGCGTCTCGCGGAGCAGGCCAGCGCATGAGGACAGCACTTCGGACGATCTGAGCCGGAAACTCGAGATCCTGTCAGCAACGCAGCTGTTTTCTGGCTTGGATGGCAGAAACCAGCGGCTGCTGGCGTTTTCGGCGCAATGGTACGAGGCCAGCGCCGGACAAGTCATCTTTTCCCGCGGTCAGGCGCCGGATGCGGCCTATTTGTGCATTTCAGGACAGGCCAAACTGGATTGGTCCAACGAGGATGGAACGAAACGGACAATCTCGATCATAGAACCCGGACGGCTCATCGGCGACCTGTCCATCATTACAGGGGAACCACGGCAGCTGGATCTGGTCGCGACGGAAGATAGCAGCTTCTTGCGTATCGGCGCAGAAGAGCTGCGTGCCGTTGTTGAAAGCGATGCTTCGGTCGCTATGCAGTTGCTGCAGACGGTTGCAGGGTATCTGACGACGCTCTCGAACAGGATCAGCGTGGCCCAGAACGCCGAAGACATGTTTCCGCCCGTGACAGATGAAACGGCGCAGGAAGGTATTGGTAAGAATGCCTAGAGCGTATTCGGCTCATGCGCGTTTGGTCGAAACAGCCCGCGCCAGACCCGAACTCTGGCGTCTTTTGCTGGGGCTGGCATTGATCGCCGCGCTGGTCAGCGTTTTGAACCTGGTGTTTTTTACCGTGATCACGGGGTTGGGCCCAGCGAAGTGGGGTCAGGAACTTTTGCAAGGCAACACACCTTTGGCGCTGCTTCTGATGCTGGCCAGTTTCGGGTTCATCATTCTTGGCGTGGCAGTGGCCGCGCGTCAGCTTCAGCACCGATCTTTGCGATCAATTTTTGGCCAACGGGGTCTGGTTGCGGCCCAATTTCTGAAAGTGCTGAAAGCCCTGCTTATCTTGGGCGCCGTCGGTGTCTTGCTGCCGCCCTACGGCTTGGGGGAATCTCTGTCAAAGAATCTGCCATTTTCAACTTGGCTCTTGTTGCTTCCGGTCTCGGTATTGGTTGTCCTGATTCAGACCAGCGCCGAAGAAGTTCTGTTTCGAGGGTACATTCAGCAAGCTCTTGCAGCCAGGTTTCAATCGCCCGTCATTTGGATGGGGGTTCCGTCTGTTTTGTTTGCCGCCGGCCACTACACACCGGAACTGGCAGGAGAAAATGCAATTCTGTTTGTGCTTTGGGCATTAATATTTGGGTTGTTTGCATCCGATCTCACAGCGCGATCAGGCACATTGGGGCCAGCTATCGCCTTGCATTTCTTCAATAACATCATCGCATTATTGTTCATTTCTTTGCCAGATAACTTGAGTGGGCTGGCGCTTTTCTCGCTTCCGTTCGATGCATCTGACGCCGAACGGCTTCGTCCCTGGCTGATGGTGGATTTGGCTGTGATGTTCGTATGCTGGCTGGCAGCGCGGCTTGCGCTCAGGCGTTGATTGCATTTCTTCCCGTGGCGTCTTATTTGACGTCAACACCGCACAAGCCAAGGTTCCGACATGAACTGGATCACAAACTACGTCCGCCCCCGGATCAACTCGATCTTCTCTCGCCGCGAAGTGCCCGAAAACCTCTGGCAGAAATGTGACGAGTGCGGAACGATGCTGTTTCATCGTGAACTTGCGGAAAATCAGAACGTCTGTACCCAATGTGACCATCACATGGCGATTACCCCACGCGAGCGATTCAATCACCTGTTCGACGGCGGTATTTTCACTGAGGTTGCAGTGCCAGCCCCCAAAGACGATCCCTTGCATTTCCGCGACCAGAAGAAATATCCCGAGCGTATGCGAGCGGCGCAGAAAAAGACCGGCGAAAAAGAGGCGATGCTGGTTGTCAAAGGAGAAATCGGGCGCACGCCTATCGTTGCAGCAGCGCAGGATTTTTCCTTCATGGGCGGATCAATGGGCATGTATGTGGGCAACGCGATCATCGCGGCCGCTCAAGAAGCGGTTAAGCTAAAGCGCCCACTGATCCTGTTCTCGGCAGCTGGTGGTGCGCGGATGCAGGAAGGCATACTCAGCCTGATGCAAATGCCGCGCACAACCGTAGCCGTCGAAATGCTGAAAGAAGCGAATTTGCCCTATATCGTTGTGCTGACCCATCCCACCACCGGTGGTGTGACGGCGTCATATGCGATGTTGGGCGATGTCCACATCTCTGAACCGAACGCGTTGATCTGCTTTGCCGGTCCCCGAGTTATCGAGCAGACGATTCGCGAAAAGTTGCCCGACGGCTTCCAGCGGGCCGAGTACCTGCTGGATCACGGGATGCTGGACCGTGTCACCAAACGTACCGAGATGCGCGACGAACTGATCACCATCACCCGGATGCTGATGAACCAACCGCCGGCGATCAAAGGTGATCTGCCAGCACCGATCCCGGATGAAACGGCCAAGGTCGCGCAGGCCGAAGAGACCGGAAAAAAATGAACACCAAGACATCTGACGCCATCCTCGACCGGATGATGGCGCTGCACCCCAAGATCATTGATTTGACCTTGGACCGCGTCTGGCGATTGCTGGCCGCTTTGGACAACCCGCAGCTCAAGCTGCCTCCAGTTATCCATATTGCCGGAACCAACGGTAAAGGCTCGACCCAGGCCATGATCCGGGCGGGCTTGGAAGGGGCAGGGCGTTCCGTTCATGCCTACACTTCGCCCCATCTAGCGCGATTTCACGAACGTATCCGGTTGGCGGGCGAACTGATTTCGGAACCCGGCCTGACCGCGGTTCTGGATGAGTGCTACGCGGCGAATGGCGGCGAGAACATCACGTATTTCGAGATCACAACCTGCGCCGCCTTGCTGGCCTTCTCTCGCTGCAAAGCAGATTACACTCTGCTCGAGGTCGGTCTGGGCGGACGGCTTGACGCGACAAATGTGATTGATGAACCGGCGGTGACAGTCATTAC
>NZ_JBXWSL010000123.1:0-4661 GCF_059613425.1 Ruegeria sp. BHSA123
GTCTACTGGGGTTCGGAAAACCAGTGGCTGGCTCCGTCCGAGAACCGCTATGGCGATCTGGAAACCCCCGGCACGCTGGAAAACCCGCTGGGCGCGGTGCACATGGGCCTGATCTATGTGAACCCCGAAGGTGTGAACGGCAATCCAGATCCTGCAAGAACTGCTCTGCACATCCGCGAAACCTTTGCCCGTATGGCGATGAATGACGAAGAGACGGCGGCGCTGACCTGCGGTGGTCACACAGTCGGCAAAGCCCATGGTGCGATGGCAGGCGATCATATCGGTGCCGAGCCCGAAGCCTGCCCGGTCTCCGGTCAGGGCCTGGGTTGGAACAACCCCGATCAGAACGGCAAGGCAACCAACGCATTCACCTCTGGTATCGAGGGTGCGTGGACAAAAAACCCGACCAAATTCGACATGGGCTTTTTCGATTACCTGTTCGGATATGAGTGGGAATTGGGTAAATCGCCCGCGGGTGCACAACAGTGGCAGCCTATCGACATGCCGGAAGATGAAAAGCCGGTCGACCCGACCGACCCTTCGGTTCGGCGTATGCCGGTCATGACCGATGCGGACATGGCAATGAAGATCGATCCGATTTACAACGCGATCTGTCAGAAGTTCATGGCCGACCCGGATTACTTTGCTGACACCTTTGCCCGCGCTTGGTTCAAGCTGACCCACCGCGACATGGGGCCACGCGTCAATTACTATGGCCCAAACGTCCCGTCAGAAGAGCTGATCTGGCAGGACCCGATCCCTGCGGGTTCGACCGCGTATGACGTCGATGCCGTCAAGGCAAAAATCGCCGACAGCGGTCTGACCGCGGTCGAGATGATCACCACCGCATGGGACAGCGCCCGTACCTTCCGAGGCTCGGACAAACGCGGCGGCGCAAACGGTGCGCGTATCCGTCTGGCACCACAGAAAGACTGGGCAGGGAACGAGCCCGAGCGTCTGGCAAAAGTGCTGGGCGTGCTGGAGCCTATTGCCGCGGAAACCGGGGCCTCGATTGCCGACGTGATCGTTCTGGCGGGCAACGTTGGTCTAGAACAGTCGATCAAAGCCGCAGGCTTTGACGTGGCGGTTCCGTTTTCGGCCGGTCGCGGCGATGCGACGGATGAGCAGACCGATGCCGACAGCTTCTCGGTGCTGGAGCCGCTGGCGGACGGGTTCAGAAACTGGCAGCTGAAGGAATACGCTGTATCACTTGAGGCGATGATGCTGGATCGCGCGCAACTGCTGGGTCTGACCGCAGCCGAGATGACGGTTCTGGTTGGTGGCCTGCGTGTGCTGGGTGCCAATCACGGTGGATCAGAGCATGGGGTCTTCACGGATCGCGTGGGTCAGTTGACCACGGACTTCTTCGTCAATCTGACGGATATGTCGCTTAGCTGGCATCCGGTCGATGGCGGCACCTATGAGCTGCGTGATCGTGCCTCGGGTGAGGTCAGGTTCACCGCAACCAGCGCGGATCTGGTCTTCGGCTCGAACTCGATCCTGCGTGGCTACGCCGAGGTCTATGCCCAGGACGATAATGCCGAGAAGTTCGTGCGCGACTTCGTAGCGGCCTGGACTAAGATCATGAACAACGACCGGTTCGATCTGGTAGCCTAAGTCAAAAAATATCAGGCGAGGGAAACCTCGCCTGATATTGTGTTCGGGCTGACATCTGGTAGTGCCCGATTATCCCGCGATCACATTCTGTTTTTGAACACCCAGGCCTTCGATGCCCAGTTCCATCGTGTCGCCGGGTTTCAGATAGACTTGCGGGTTTTGCCCCATGCCCACACCCGGCGGAGTTCCGGTCGAGATCACATCGCCCGGCTGTAAAGACATGAATTGCGACAGGTGTGAGATCACAGTTGCCACCCCGAAATGCATCGTCCGGGTCGAGCCGTCCTGATAACGGTGGCCGTTGACCTCAAGATACATCGGCAGGTTCTGTGGGTCTGCAACCTCGTCCCGCGTCACCAGCCACGGACCGATGGGGCCGAATGTGTCTGCCGACTTGCCCTTGACCCACTGCCCCGAGCGGTGAAGCTGAAAATCACGTTCCGACAGGTCATTGACCACGCAATAGCCAGCGACGTGATCCATCGCTTCGGCCTCGGAGATGTATTTTGTTTCCTTGCCGATCACCACGCCCAACTCGACCTCCCAGTCGGTCTTGACGGACCCGCGCGGGATTTCCACCGTGTCGTTCGGCCCGATAATGGCCGATGTCGCCTTGAAAAAGATCACAGGTTCCTGCGGCAATTCCATACCGCTTTCTGCCGCGTGGTCGGCATAGTTCAGGCCGATACAAATGAACTTGCCCACATGGCCGACACACGCCCCTAAACGGGTGTTGCCTTCAACCATCGGCAAATCTTGTGCATTCAGCGCGCGCAGTCGCGCCAACCCTTCGTCGCTGAGAACGTCGCCCGAAATATCGTCGATGACGCCTGACAGGTCGCGAATTGTGCCATCGTCGTGCAGCAGCCCGGGCTTTTCAGCACCCAAGGCGCCAAACCGCAGTAGTTTCATATTGTGATCCCTTTCAGCTTAAATCGCCCATCCGCCATCAATGGCAAAGGGCTGACCAGTGGTAAATGCACTGCTGTCGCTCGCAAGGTAGAGCGCCAGATCGGCAATCTCGTCCGCGGTTCCAATGCGCCCCATTGGCTGGCGGGCGATGAAATCCGTCATCGCCTTTTCGTAGTCGCCCGTCGCCCGCAAACGCTCGTGCAGGCTGGGGCTGTCGACAGTGCCGGGACAGATGGCGTTGCACCGAATGCCCTGCGTGACGAAATCGGCGGCGATCGACTTGGTCAGGCCAATTACGGCAGCCTTTGATGCGCAATATACAAACCGGTTTGGAACGCCCTTCATCGACGAGGCGACTGAGGACATATTGATGATCGATCCCCCGCCGTTTTTCAACATCGCGGGCAGGGTCAGACGGATCATGCGATACATGGCCTTCACATTAAGATCGAAACTGAAATCCCAGTCGTCCTCTTCGCACTCAAGAATGGTCCCGTTTGCCACGTAACCCGCGCAATTGAACAGGATATCCAACGGTGGCAACTCTGCCACGGCACGTTTCACAGCATGCGCGTCAGTCACGTCGAGATGGATCGGAGAGATCCCGTCGATTTCCGAAAGCTCGGCCAATGTGGTTTCGTTGATGTCGCTGGCAAAGACATGCGCGCCTTCGGCTGCGAACAGTTCGGCCGTGGCACGTCCGATGCCCTGTCCAGCGGCGCTGATGAATGCGGTTTTGCCTTTTAGTCGGTCAGAAGGCTGATGCGATGTCATTCTGGTCCTCATGGTTTTCCCGAAACCGGGTGGTGTGTTGGGGATAACTACCCGTCTGTTCGCGCCTCAGGGAAAACACTGGGCAGGATCAGCGGGCGCAAAGCTGGGCGTCGCGTGTTTGGGGTCCGGTGCAGCACCATCAAATCCTGATGTGATAAGCCTTGGCCGCATTCCCTCCGAGGATGGTTTGGCAGTCATTGGAGGAAAGTGCGCTTAGCAGTTCATCGGTTGCATCGATCCAGCGTTCATAGCTGCTGGCCAGTGTGCAGACCGGCCAGTCGCTGCCCCAGATCAACCGCGATGGTCCGAACGTGTTCAGTAGGTGATCCACATAGGGGTACAGGTCCCGAACCGTCCAGTCAGGCGCAGCTTCGGTGACGAGACCGGACAATTTGCAGAACGCGTTGGTGTCTCGCGCGATGGCGGCCATGTCTTCGGCCCATCCGCCAAGTACGCCGTCACGGATCAGAGGTTTCGAGCCATGGTCGATCACAACCCGCATGTCCGGGTGCCGCGCCAGAAGTTGACGCAACGGCCCCAGGTGCCGGGGCAGGGTGAGGGCATCGAAAGTCAGATCGTTAGATTGGATGGCCTCAAAGGCAGGTCTCAGGGCCTCGCCGAGCATCCAGTTCGGATCAGCGATGTCTTGAATCATCGGCCGCAATCCAACCAAAGCGGGATGAGCGGCAAGTCTGGTGATTTGTGCACGCGCATCAGGGGCGTCAAAATCGACCCAGCCAACCACACCTTTGATAAAGGGTGTCTTGTCGGCCAGTGACAACAGGTACTCCGTCTCGGCGACGGTCGGCGCGGCCTGAACCAGAATTGTCCCGTCGATGCCCTGTGCTTGCAACAATGGCGCAAGGTCATCTGGCCCGAAGTCCCGGTAAATCTGGCCCAGGTTGGGTGTCAGCCACCCATAGTCACCACGCGACAGCGCCCAAAAATGCTGATGGGCGTCGATCTTCATGCGATCACGCCCTTCTTCAGGACGATGTTGCCGTAGAGCCTACGCTCGCCGGTCTGAATGATGGCAAATGCGGATGCCGCGCGTTGGTAGAAGGCGAACCGGTCCAGACTCTGAATTTGCGCGGGGTTGTCAGCCTGCGCGTCGATGATCTTTTGGAGATCCGCGACGGCCTCGGGCACGGCTTCGGGATCACCGACAACCTGCATGGTCAGCGCGGGGTCGGGCACGAATGTATCCAGCGGCATGACAGACAACACGGCGCCAAGCAGGTCGCTTGCTGTTGAACCATCCGCACGGATGCAGTCGGGCCCAAGGCTTGAGCCCGGGAAATTGGCATCTGCAATAACGATGTCATCGCCATGGCCCATGGCGCGCAGGGCGTACAGCA
>NZ_JBXWSL010000124.1:0-4601 GCF_059613425.1 Ruegeria sp. BHSA123
GAGGCCCTGAATACATTGAACATCTCTTATGCCGTCCTTCCCTGCATCCTGAAACTCGGCGCCTTGGCGCTTGTCCTGGCGCTTCCTACGGAGAACCCAACCCAATGAAACTCCTTACTGCCCTGCTCATTCTTGCCGCTCTGGTCATGGCGGCAAAGTCCATGTTTCTCAGTTTTCGCGCACAAACCTCGTCAGACTATGCCGATACAAGCCCTGCCTTTTCGCTCAAAACCCACCTGAGCGGTGAAATCCTCTCCGAAGGTCTGATTTATGGCCCAACCGGAAAGATGACGAACAGCTTCGTTGCCAGAATGGTCGGTGAATGGGACGGCGACACTGGTACGCTGAGCGAAGAGTTCACCTATTCAAACGGCAAAAAGCAAAGTCGCAAATGGTTCCTGAAGCTCAGCGACGGCAACACGTTCACCGCCACCGCCGACGACATTGTCGGCGAGGCACGAGGAGTCGTTTCTGGGTCAACAATCAAGATGGAGTACCAGATCATTCTGCCGGAAGACGCGGGCGGTCACACGCTGACAGCAACCGACTGGCTTTACCTAACTGAAAACGGAGTCATCATGAACAAGTCCGAGATGCGCAAATTCGGCATCAAGGTGGCCGAGTTGATCGCGACCATGCGCCCGGACCACGAAGCACGACGCTGAACCGGGATGGGACCCGAACAGAAGGACCTGTCCTGATGAACAAAATCTACCCATTCTTGCGATGACAGTTGCACTGGCGTCTGTTGTGTTTGAGCCGTCGCCATTGATGACAAATGAATTCGCAGGCTACCGGCCCGAACAGTTTCCTGTCACCATGGACTTCTGGCCGGATCAACCCTCGGGGTGGGGCTTTGGCATCTGGGGTGTGATCTATATTGTCTGACGTCAGCGCGAATGGGACAGTTTAGGTTGATTTGATATGAGAGGGTTTCTGGCACATCGTAACCACCAAGGAGTGGAGATGAGACAGACACCCGGAATCAAGCAGAGCCATGGCGAGATGGTCGTCAAGTCGTCGCCTATGCGCCAACAGGACAGCTTTGCGCTCAGGGACCTTGCCGTCGCCAGATGCGTAGAGCTCTGCAAAAGATCGCATTTCCGTCAAAGGCACTCCTGTCGAGCGAAGTGACGCCAATAACTCCAACCAATCGACATCTGTCTTCTTGAACCTGCGTTTGCCATCCGAGCCGCGTTGGATGAAGGGCATAGCCCCGATTTCTCATGGAAGCGAATTGTCGAGATGCTGAGCCCGGTGAGTCCGGCAACTTCTGAAATCATCATACTATCAGACCCTTTCGCCCAGGCTCCTACAGTCCTGAAGCTACTTCAGGTCAAGCGTCTTTTATAGAGCTTCTCAGCAATCGGCTTTCGACGACAGTGCAGCATAGGATAAATAGGACTCTCAACTTCCATTAGATTGGTCGCCGCATGCCCTACTGCCAGATGGTAGCGCTCAGGCAAAAAGGCCAGTTGCAAACAAATCAGGCGTTCGCCCACCGCCCGCAATGGGTTTCTTTCAACGTGCCCTGTCCGGCGTGTCTTCCGGTTCACGTGCAATCAGGGCTTCGATCTGCTGCGTGACAGGTTCCGGCAACGCACCGTGCGAGAGAGCTTCCACAAGTCCTTCAATCTGTTCGACGGAGCGAG
Organism: Ruegeria sp. BHSA123; assembly: GCF_059613425.1. Taxonomy (NCBI): domain Bacteria; kingdom Pseudomonadati; phylum Pseudomonadota; class Alphaproteobacteria; order Rhodobacterales; family Roseobacteraceae; genus Ruegeria; species Ruegeria sp. BHSA123. The sequence continues at coordinate 1,653 of NZ_JBXWSL010000124.1, forward strand.
CGCCTGGAAGCCAGATCGTTTTCATCGGCACGAAGGGCGAATTGGACGGCGAATGGCTGTCCATCACGGCAGTTGGAGCATCATGGCTACCCTTGCCGCGTTTGGTGTGGCGCTGTTCAGCGCGCGCGATTTGCTGGCGGCCGCACGCAGCACGCGGTTGAATGCCGTCAACGCGGCCTCTCTGGTCACGCAACTCGCGCCCCGACAACATCTGCTGATCACGGGTGGCACCGGTTTCATCAGGCAACGTCTGGTCGAGGCCCTGGTTGCTGGTGGCCACCACGTCACCGTCCTGACCCGCAACCTGCAAAAGGCCGACGCATTGCCCCATCCGGTACGCCTGATCACCTCACTCGAGCAAATTGACAACACAGAGCGCTTTGACGCCATCGTCAATCTGGCAGGTGAGCTGGTGGCAAACGCGCATTGGACGCGTCGGAAACGCGCGCATCCTGCAGTCTCGGGTCGTGATGACGAAAGATTTCGTCGCACTGATCCGCAGGCTGGATCAAAAACCATCTTGCCTAATCACCGGTTCCGCCGTGGGCTGGTATGGGCCGCGGCAAGACGAGATCCTCACCGAAGACGACACCTACCACCCCGTCTTCATCCATGAGGTGTGCGACACATGGGAGCGCGCCGCTGCGCCAATCGTGGGTATGGGCATCCGGGTTGTGCAACTGCGTAGCGGTCTGGTGCTAGGGGTAGAAGGCGACATGCTGGCCCGAATGCTGACACCTTTCGAATTTGGTGCCGGTTGTCAGCTGGGGGATGGACAACAGTGGATGCCCCGAGGAACGCCGCGCCCGCCGCACAACGCCGGAACCCAGACGAATCCCAGTGTTGCGCGAGGCAAGGGTAGGACGTGTTACGGCTTGGCTTGCTTGTTGGTGCACAGACCCAGAAGCGCATAAATCGGGCAGAATTTCATGAAGGCCGTCAGCACAAACACAGCTCCAAGCCAACCCCAGGGGCCGATGGTGCCGGTCAGTGCCAGAAGGATCAGCACGCCACCGAGGATCAGGCGCAGAACCCGGTCGACAGAACCAACATTAGACGTGAATTGCATGGTCGAATCTCCTTGATTATCTGGTCCAAGATTCGCTGTTTTCCAAACCGTGTTATGTGACGAGGTCACACAACTCCCGCTCTGGCATGGTGGTGCAGGGCTGGGCGATCCTGCAGATAAATCACACCTCGCTCAAGCCTGACCCATCCCCGATGTTCAAAATCCTTGAGGATACGGGACATGACTTCGCGTGCGCTGCCCAGTTCGGCCGCAATGCGCTGGTGCGTGGTGCGGATATCGCCCGAATGTGCGCCTTGATCCAAAAGCCACTGCGCCAATTTCAGGTCCATCCGGTTAAGTAGAAGATCATCGATAACCTCGGACAGTTCAACAATGCGTTGTGAAAACGCCATGAAGACCGCACCTCGAAATTCTGCATCTGTGGCCAGCAACGTGTTGAACTTGTCCCGCCCGATGGCCAGCGCCGTCACCGGCCCCTCGGCATAACCGAACCCTGAATAGGGGATGTCCGACAACATGCACGAGGTCGTCATAACGCAACTGTCGTACGGGCCAACCCGATAAAGAACAACGGTCCGCCCTGACGGGCTGGTTTGTTCCACTCGGACGATGCCCGAACGAATGATCAAAAACACCTCACCGTAAGCGCCCGGTGCAAACAGTTGGTATCCGTCTGGTATGGCCAGACGACTTCCTTCGGACTTGAGCCGGTCGAGAATTGCCTGGCTCCAGTTCTGTTGGGTCACTGCTTTACCTCCGTATCACGCTCTCTTCCGGGTTTTTTGCCTTGGGACCCTCGCGGGCAAACCCAATAAATCTGTGACGAACCCATCTGCACAGGATCAATGTTGAAGATTCTGTCAATTCAAGCCTTGAATACCAACACCTCATGGGTCCGAAACGAGCTCCATTATCTTTTGGAAGGCTTCCCCATTCCTACGGGTTCCCCGGAACGACTGTCCCCGTTGCGTTTGAGTGCCGGAACGTCAAAGTCATCGCTGTCAGATGGGCGGAAGTCGAGATGACTCCTGAGAGCCGATTACCGGCCTAACAACTGGCGGGAAAATCGCCTCTCCAGCTCCGTCTGTGCAGTTCTCAAAGAAATCTGCGACAGAACCTTATTGTTTCAAGGATGAATAGCATTCTCAGGGCATCTTGAGATCATAGAAGTGTGCGGCGGTTTCTCTGAACACAGCCGATTGGGCCTCAGCCGGAACCAGATCACGGTAAGCCTGTACCAGCGATGTGTAATTGCCATAGAGTTTGTCGACCGGGAAATTCGAGCCAAACATGACCCTCTTTGGTCCGAATTGTTCAAGGCAAATCTCCACGATCGGGCGAATACTCTCAGGCGCCCAGTTGTGATCGAACATGCCCAGACCTGAGAGCTTGCATGAGACGTGCGGCAGATCGGACAGAGCGCGCAATCTTTGAGCCCAGCTTTTCAGGCCCGCCGGAGTGCGGTCATATGGTGATCCGGCATGGCATAGAGCGACTCGTGTATTCGAGGCTTGCGCGAGAACTCGGGTGGTTTTTCCGATCAAATCAGGAATGAGCTGCAGATCAAAGCTGAGGTCACGCCGTCCAGCCTCATTCAGTCCGTCCAGAAACCGCGGATCGTCCAACAGGAAATTGGTTCCCGTCTGCGCGTCCTCTCCGGGTGCGCGCCCGACGATCTGGCGCACACCGCGTACAGTTGGAAGGGCCTGAAACGTATCAAGCTGGGCGTGTAGGTCAGCCGAGGTCAGGTCACAGAACACAACCTGCGCCATTGGCCAGTCTGGATTGGTTTCGGCGACAGCTTGAACTGTCCGTCGTCAGGGATATTGGGACAGATTGCCGCCTGAACTAAGAGAGGATTTGGCTCATCTGGTTGGGTTGATTATGCGGCGGATTTGCGGTGAAGCAAGCGTCGCGTT
>NZ_JBXWSL010000125.1:0-4426 GCF_059613425.1 Ruegeria sp. BHSA123
TCAGCTGATCATCGGGCAACGCCTTCCAGATCAGCCCCCATTCTTCGGCCTGTTTGGCGGTTAGGGGCATTGCTGTCAGGGCCAGCCCCTTAGCGCGCGCTTCGCCCAACAATCGGGGCAGGTGCCAGCTGCCGCCTGTGTCCGGAATCAGCCCGACCTTGGAAAAGCTTTGAATGAACTTTGCGCTTTCCCCGGCCAGAACCATGTCGCAGGCCAGTGCAAGGTTCGCGCCTGCACCCGCGGCCACGCCGTTTACGGCACAAATTACCGGGAAATCCAAAGACCGGATCAGTCGAACCAAAGGGGCATAGAAAGTGCGTACAGTTTTGCCCAGATCAGGCGGGCCATCCATTTTCGAGGGATCGCGGTCTCCAAGGTCCTGACCCGCACAAAAACCGCGCCCTGCGCCGGTCAGCAAAATCGCGCGGGAACCATTTTCGCGCGCGCTCTTCAGCGCGTCCTGAAGGGCAAGATGCATCTCCTCATTGAACGAGTTCAGCTTGTCGGGGCGGTTCAGGGTTATTTCTACCCAGTTTCCGTGATCATGTACAAGGATCGTATCGCTCATGGCAGTCTCATCTGTTCCCGTGACAACTTAATCATTGCATTAACCGAACGGTTGGTCAATATATAAACCCGAACCGAATCTGGACTGATCAAAGGGATTGCCAATGTCGCAGCCGTCGCTGGTGAGTGTTGACTTTAAGGGCGACGTGGCCTGGGTCACAGTCGACAACCCGCCGGTGAACGCAACCTCGACGGGCGTTCGGCAGGGTCTGGCCGCCGCGGTCGATGCAGTTCAGAAAGCTCGGGTTGCCGTCCTGTGCTGCGCCGGTCGGACATTTATCGCGGGCGGTGACATGTCCGAGTTTGATGCGGCTCCGGTTGAGCCGCATTTGCCTGATGTTGTTCAGAAAATCGAAGACAGTAATGTGCCGTTTATCGCCTGTATGCACGGCAACGTGTTAGGTGGCGGGTTTGAAATTGCCATGGCCTGCGCGTGGCGGATCGCAGCGCCGGGCACCAGCTTTGGGTTGCCGGAAGTCAATGTGGGCCTCATCCCGGGGGCAGGGGGCACGCAGCGATTGCCGCGCCTTGTTGGAATGGAAGCAGCGATCGACATCGCCTGTTCGGGAAAAACCCTGAAAGCCGAGGAAATGGCCAATCTCGGCGGAATTGACCTGATTGCCGATAACCCAACGGCAGCTGTTCTGGACTTTGTCGCCAACCTGCCAAAGCGCCCGGCACCTGTCAGTCAAAGGCCCGTCGGCGAATTCGCGTCTGACCTTCTGGAGACGAGCCGTCAGGCTTTGATAAAACGCGCCAGGGGTCAGCAATCACCGCTGGAAAACCTGACCGCGCTCAGCTGGTCGTCCGAACCCTTTGCTGCCGCACAGCCGAAAGAGCGTGCGCGCCATCTGGCTCTGCGTCAAAACTCTGAAAGCCGCGCCTTGCGGTACGCCTTTTTTGCCGAGCGCAAGGTGGCCAGACCTTCCATGATTGCCGGAGTTACTCCGCGCGATATCAGCCGGATCGCAGTTGTCGGTGGCGGGTTGATGGGCGCAGGGATCGCCACCGCTGCCCTGAGTGGCGGGCTGTCTGTTACTTTGATTGAAAGAGATTTGGATGCAGCTGCCGCCGCCCGTAGCCGGGTTGAGGGGCTGCTACAGAGGGCGGTCAAGCGGGGTAAGATGTCCGAAGCACAGCTGCGGGAACGCCTTGCTGCGTTTCGAGCTGTGGACAGCTACTCCGAAGCTGCGAACGCTCAGCTGGCGATCGAGGCTGTGTTTGAAGACTTGTCAGTCAAGCAACAGGTTTTTGCAGAATTGGCCCGCCATATGCAGCGTGACGCGATTCTGGCCACGAACACGTCTTACCTGAGCCCAGTCGATATCTTCGCGGGTATCGAAAATCAATCGCGGTGTATTGGCCTGCATTTCTTCAGCCCTGCCCATGTTATGAAGCTGTTGGAAGTCGTGCATACGCCGCAAACTTCGCCCGAAGTTGTCGCCACCGGGTTTGCGCTTGGAAAAAGGCTTCGCAAGGTTTCTGTGCTGTCGGGCATCTGTGATGGTTTTATTGGCAACCGGATGTTGGCTGCGTATCGGCGCGAGGCCGATTATTTGCTGGCGGATGGGGCGTTGCCTTATCAGGTGGACCAGGCAATGCGAGCTTTCGGGATGCCCATGGGGCCTTACGAGTTGCAAGATCTGACCGGCCTCCAAATCGCCTGGGCCAACCGAAAACGTAATGCAGCAACCCGCGACCCGAACGAACGTTATGTGACGATTGCTGACCAGCTTTGCGAGATGGGTCGTCTTGGCCAGCGCACGGGCAAAGGATGGTATCGCTATGAAGACGGTACTCGCGAACCGATCCGTGATCCCGAAGTGGACGCGTTGATCGAGTCCTACTCGGCTGATCAGGGCATAACGCGGCGGGCATACGCACAGGACGAAATCGTGTCGCGCATTTTGGCGGTGTTGGACAATGAGGGCGCGTTGATCATTCAGCAGGGGATCGCCGAGTCCGCGGAAGCCGTCGATATGGTTCAAATTCACGGCTACGGCTTTCCGCGCTGGCGCGGCGGTCCGATGAACTACTGCAAGGAAATCGGTGCCAGCACGACGCAGGCAATGATGGAAACCGTAGCCAAGGAAAGCCCCGGTTCATGGCGCGTCGCGGGCTGTCTTGGAGACAATTAACAAGTTGATGGTTACAAAAGTGACCATTAACGCATTCTTGACTCATGTTTCACAGGGAGGAGACAGAACTATGAAATTCACAAGGTTGAGCACACTTCTTGCCTCAGCTGCATTGGCCGTTTCAGGTACAGTGGCGCTTGCGGCAGACTATACGCTGACCATCTCCAGCTGGGCCCCACCGACCCATGGCATCAATGCCAAGATGTGGCCGAAATTCGTCGAGATGATCGAAGAGGCCACCGATGGTCAGGTCACCGCCGAGCTGAAGCTGGGCCTTGCCCCGCCCCCCGCGCAGATGGACTTGATCATGGATGGCGCTGCCGATGCCTCGATCATATTCCACGGCTATCAGCCGGGTCGGTTTGTCACCACCAAGATGATCGAACTTCCCGGATACGAAGGCTCGGCCGAGGCTGCGTCGGTTGCGTATTGGCGGGCATATGACGCGCATTTGAAGGCAGCGGATGAACACCGTGGTGTGAAAGTGATCGCTTTGCACACACATGGTCCGGCTCAGCTGCATTCCAGCAACCCGGTAACAACACTGGACGAAGTCTCGGGCCTCAAGGTTCGCATCCCCGGCGGTGTTGGTGGTGACGTGGGCACGGCGCTGGGTGCAACCGGTATCCAGGTTCCAGCACCGAAAGTGTATGAAACCTTGGCTTCCAAAGCCGCAGATGGCGTCGTCATGCCCTTTGAATCCCGCAAAGGTTTCAAGCTGACGGAAGTGGCCCAGAACGTCTATGAGGTCCCTGGCGGCCTGTATCGCGGTTCGTTTGCCTTTATTATGAACGAAGACACCTTTGCTGATCTGCCCGCCGATCTGCAGGCAGCGCTGGAAGAAAACGTTTTCGGGGAACCGCTGAGCCGCGAAATTGGCAAGATCTGGGATGAGATCGATGCGATCGGCCGGGAAGAGACCGAAGGCACCGAAGGTAACGCAATCCATGCCGCATCCGCTGAAGATCTGGAAAAGTTCAATGCGATTGCCGCGGATGTACGCGCCAAGGTTATCGACGAAGTCAGTGGCACAGGCATCGACGCCCAGGCAGCCTACGACATGATCGTAAATGAAATGGCTGCGCAATAACGCAGTCGGGCTGGCGGACGCGATCCGCCAGCCGATTTCACCCGCTGGGGACCCGTTATGCAATCTCTCGTGACCTTTGCGCGTCGCGTCAGTATCGTGCCAACGCTGCTGGCCTGTGCCGCGCTATTCATCCTGATGGTGATGACATTCTTTGATGTCATCCTGCGCTCTGTCTTCAACGCCCCGATCGAGGCGGCGACAGAGCTGACCCGGATCCTGATGGCCATCCTCGTGTTCTCGGTCTTGCCGATGATCTCAGCAGGGAAGGGCCAAATCGCTGTGGACTTGACGGATGGGCTGTTTTCTCGCCTGCGGTTAAGCCGGGTGCGCGATGGGATCGTGTATCTGGTGTCCGGCGTCATGTTGATCTGGCCGATCCAACGTGTCTGGCTACTTGCCGAGCGCGCGCGGGATTACGGGGACGTCACGGAATACCTTTCGATCCCTGTCTTCTATGTAGGCTGGTTCATCTCGGGGTTCATAGCGATCACCGCTGTTGCAATGGTCATCACCGGCTTTTTGCACTTTCTTGCCCCCCATACCTTGTCGGAGCACCACCAATGACCGCTGCCCTGATCGGTTTTGTTCTTGTTCTTGTTCTTGTGCTGGTGCGCTTACCTATCGTGTTTGC
>NZ_JBXWSL010000126.1:0-4466 GCF_059613425.1 Ruegeria sp. BHSA123
CAGCTACGGCACGCATTCGCTTAGGCGCACCAAAGCGGCTTTGATATACAGAAAGACCGGAAACCTACGTGCCGTTCAACTTCTGCTCGGTCACAGCAAAGTGGACAGTACAGTGCGTTACCTTGGCGTCGAGCTTGAAGACGCGCTTAGTATTGCCGAACGTATCGATCTTTAACGATTTAGGCGGGCGGGATCGTCCGCTCGCCACTCCCAAGCAGACTTTCGGAATCTCCCGTTAATCTTCCGCTTCGAGCCCTTCTAGGACGTTTATGATCTGCGCAGAATCCGTCGTGAAGGGCGGACTGCGGACCTCCGCCGCATGTGCGTCCTGTGAATGCGACAACCGATAGAGCGGACGTTCAGACGAAGATTCTAACACCCGACATTCCGCACCGGGCAAGTCGGCTCCGAGTTCATCAAGTTCGATGCTACGCTCAGTATCGACGAGTAGAATGCCGACCATGTGAAATTCTGACGAGAATTCACGGAAGACGCGTTCACGACCGGAAGCCGCAGTTCATGCGGACTGAAACATTCCGTGGCAATGGCGGGATCTGGACGTGCGCGCCGCAACTAACCGAAGGCGGGTTGACGGACGGTTTCTGACAGTCGCTCGCCTGCGCCACACCACATATCTCAGAACACGAAACGTCCGCGTAAACTGATCAGGGTAATGCCGTCGCCCGAAGGGTCGAGCAGCGGGTTCTTGATGAACTGGATCGACGGGGTCAGTTCCAGACCAGGCGAGAGCGAAAACCGGTAGAACGCTTCTGCCGTGAACTGGGTCCCCTCGATATCTCGGGCGCCGGACCAGTCAAAGCCGACCGCGGCGAGATCGCCATTGGACGCGAAATACCCCAATCCGGTAGAGATGGAACGGTCGTAAAGGGCCGCTGTTCCGCGCGAACGCCCGGCCCGAAAGAACGGGTAAAATCCGTTCTGCAAAATCGCTGACAACGAAACAGTCGCTCCGTAGTCCTCAGCACGGCTGCCATCACTGGCGGCATCCGAATGCCATATCGTGACATGAGCATTGTTGTAGAAGGCTAGACCGACATCCGTCGTGTAGACCAAATCGAGGCTCTTGAAGAGATCTCCATCCACTACAACGTCAAAGTCCGGCGAGGTCGTCGGGTCGGCATTGGCATCTGCCACCGATCCGAAAACAAGGAAGTTGTCACCTAGTTGTGCGGCCCCGGCAACGCCAAGACCCTGACTGGGCGCGGCAATCGTCGGACTGGTGCTGAAGGCCGCATTTTGAAAGGCGGCGTACGGGCTGACGAGACCGTAGGAATCGAGATAGTCGGTGACGTCGATCAAGCCGAAGCGAACCGCCCAACGCTTGTCTTTAGCGGTGTGCGTCCAAAACAGATTGGTAAGAATCGTGCCAGCGTCGCTGAACACGGTGCCGGTCACCGACAGCGCCCCGGATGCTTCTCCGAGACCTTGCGGCGATACGCTTGTGTAGCTGCGGCGGTTCTCGACCTTGAATGTCAGCGACCCGTTGGAGGTTGCCTGCCAAGTGCCGTAAAGCCGTGCCAATCCGCCGACGGCCTTACCCGGTCCAAACGCCGCGTTGGTCGATTGGCCAAGCGAAAGATACTCGAAGTTGAACTTGATTCCCCGCGCTTCGAGCCTGTCCTTCCAGTCGAAATAACCGGGGACCAGGTTGCGTGGGAAATCGAAGCGATAGTTCGGATCGGGCGGCGCGTAGGAGAGCAGTAAATCGGACCGGACCGATGAAGGCCCGCCAAGCACCTCGGCACAGGTATACTCCGCTGCGCCGACGGAGATTAGCAGCGTCAGGCAGAAACGGACGGCACAGCCGCGGCCAGCGATCACCGCTGTCATGCGCGCGCCCCGACCCTGAAAAGCAGACGCAGCGCTCGCCGTGCGTTGTGCCATTTCCGATCCACCTTTCAATCCCCGTCGGTTGCAACCACTCAGAGCGCCTTTAGCGCCAAGATGTCCGCCCACTATAGGTGCCAACGCAAAATCGATCAGACGCCGACATCTGCCCAGATTGTCACACCCCAAAATGTTGTTCGACTTGTTGCTCTATCATAGAGTCTAATCGAGTTGGCGGCGAGGAGAATCTAAGGTGAGAAGCTTTTTTTTATTAATTTCCATAATGTTGGCGGGAACGGCTCAAGCGCAGTCGACATCCGATGTCCTGGTAACCAACGTCTCCGTTTTTGATGGACAGAACCCCGACCTGATCGAAAACGCGAATGTTCTAATAGAGGGCACCACAATCAAAAGCGTCTCGACCGACGAGATCGACCCAGGCGATGCGACGGTGATCGATGGCAAGGGTGGAACCCTGATGCCCGGCATGATCGACAATCACTGGCACGTTAGCTTTGCCGAAATTCCTGTCGATATCCTTGCAGCGGGCGATGTGTCGGAGGTTGCGCTGCGCGGTGCGATTGGGGCTGAGGCCACCGTGATGCGCGGTTTTACCACTGTGAGAGACATGGGCGGCAATCCCTTCGCAATCAAGAAGTTGGTGGATTCAGGCGAGCTTGTGGGCCCGCGAATTTATCCATCGGGCCCGCCGATCAGCCAGACCTCCGGTCATTTTGACTTCCGCAGCAAAAACGCTGTCCCTGCCAATCCGGCTGACCCTCTGGACTACTGGGAACGCAATGCGATCCTGATGACGGCAGACGGCGTGCCCGAGGTTACCAAGCGCGTGCGTGAGGCACTTCGGATGGGTGCCACGCAAATCAAATTGGCGGCAGGTGGCGGCACTTCGTCGAGTTTCGACCCTCTCGATGTGCAGCAGTACACGCTGGAAGAGATAAAAGCGGCCGTCGAGGTGGCCAGCACATGGAACACTTACGTCACGGTTCACGCCTACACGCCCACCGCCGTCAGAACAGCTGTAGAAGCCGGGGTCAAGGTCGTGGAGCACGGCCAGCTTCTGGACGATGAAACCATGGCACTTCTCGCCGAAAAGGACATCTGGCTCTCTCTGCAACCCTTTGTAATTGAGGATGACTCGGAATACGCGGCAAACCCGTTCGTGAAAGCCAAGCAAGAGATAATGGTTCAGGGAACCGCAAAAGCCTATGAATTGGCAAAAAAACACGACCTGAAGGTCGCCTTCGGGACCGATATACTGTTTTCGCCAGGTGGCGGTATCCAGCAGAACAAGATGGTGGCACTTCTTGGGTCGCATTTCGGCTACACGCCCTTTGAGGCGCTTCGGATGGTGACCTATGACAATGCGCAGCTTCTGAAGCTGTCAGGGCCGCGGGACCCATACCCCAAGGAGAAGGGCGTCATTTCCCAAGGTGCCTTAGCCGACCTGATCATCGTTGCCGGCAACCCACTGGATGATCTAAGCTTGATGGCGGACCCGGACCAGAACTTCGATTTGATCATGAAGGACGGGGTTATCCACAAGAACACGCTCGAGTGAGGCCGTCGGTCGAATGCTCGGCCCATATGCCCATGCGCGCCGTCCATCCCTGATCGGCGCGCATTCTGAGTTCCACCTTTGGCATTGCGCAACGGTATGAGTTGCGGAATTCCCAGTCGGGAGTTGTTGGCTTGCGGGTCGCGATCAGCGGTAATAGACAAATGGGTGCATCACGATTAGCGAGACCCAGACAAGTATTGCCAGCGTGGTGTCAACAAACGCCAGTGCAATGGACAGGATCGCGATCAATGTGCCCCGAATTGAAAGCAAGGTTGTTGCCAGTCCCGGCTCCGGTGCGGGTGCGTCCGGGACGAGGAGGCTGCGGTCGCGCGCATGCATTGCCATCATTGCAATCGACAACCATCCCATTCCGAGCGTGCCCGAGAACAATATTACCGACACCGGGCTATCGCCGTATGCGCTGATCAGCGAGGTGGTCCAGGGCGCGACGGAGATGAACAGGAGCAAGGCCAGATTGAGCAACAGGACCGTGATGTCGGCCAACCGGAGCTGCGCGACGATGTAATGGTGGTGGAGCCAAAGCGCACCGATGGCCAAGAAACTGATCAGCCAGCCGTACAGCTTCGGAAGGTCCGCAAGGATCAGTGTTCCAACAGATTTCTCCGTGCCGGTCGGAAGATCCAGATCCAGGACAAGAAGAGTTATAGCAATCGCAAATACACCGTCAGACAGGGCTGCTAATCGAGCGACGTCGAACTTTTGCATTGGGCGAACTCCTCCGAGCACACGCTACTTTGTCAGGCTCGCAGGGTAAACCTTGATGGCGCCTCGTCTCTTGTATTCATGTACCGCGGATTTGTCCGTAGAGTGTGAGTTCGATCATCTCCAGATTTTGCACGCGCTGCGAATGGCCGGTAAGCAGGCTGCGACTGCAGCAACGTTAAGGTGAGGCGAAGGTCGGGATTGGGCCGATATTGTTGAAAAACAACGTGTTGCTGGCGCAGAGAGAGGCGTACCGAACTGAGCGCGAGTGCCTTTCTTGTCAGGCTTTGCTCGTTTGCTGCGGTGCGGGAAAGAT
>NZ_JBXWSL010000127.1:0-4466 GCF_059613425.1 Ruegeria sp. BHSA123
CCCTGTTCGCGCACAGACCACACAAGGAGAAATCGCGGCCCAGCTAAAGGTATCGCCCCCCGATAGTGGCGAGCCGATGGAAGCCATCATGGCCGATTTCGAACAGATCGTGATGCCGGGTATTACTCATTGGCAACACCCCCGGTTCTTTGCCTATTTCCCGGCCAATGCAGCGCCCCCGTCGATGCTGGCTGAAATGCTGGTGACCACAATCGCGGCGCAATGCATGTTATGGCAGACCTCGCCAGCTGCGACTGAAGTCGAAGGTGTCATGGTCGATTGGCTGCGGCAAGCGCTTGGATTGCCGGAAGGTATGACCGGAGTTATTCAGGACAGTGCATCATCAGCCACGTTGTCGGCTGTGTTGACAATGCGGGAACGGGCAACAGGGTTTACCGGCAACCGCGAAGGCCTGAACGCCAAGGGCGCGCTGCGCATTTACTGTTCGGATCAGGTGCATTCGTCGATTGATCGGGCTTGCTGGGTTGCGGGGATTGGTCGGGACAATCTGGTGAAACTGCCTACAGGTGGTCCGACCTTTGCGATTGATGCAGGGGCTCTTGACGCCGCAATTCAGGGTGACATCGCGGCTGGGTATGTGCCTGCCGGTATCATTGCAATTACGGGCGGTACCGGGGTTGGGGCCTGCGATGATCTGGTAGCGGTCGCTGAGATTGCGCAAAAATACGACCTCTACACACATCTAGACGCGGCCTGGGCGGGGTCGGCGATGATCTGCCCCGAGTTTCGTGAGGCCCTTTGGCCCGGGGCGGACCGTTACGACAGCATTGTCTTCAACCCCCATAAATGGATGGGTGCGCAGTTCGATTGCGCGATCCAGTTTCTGCGGGACGCCGCGCCACAGCTCAACACGCTTAAGATCGAACCGGAATACCTCAAGACCACTGGGGCAGAGGTGACGAATTATTCGGAATGGACCATCCCCCTGGGTCGACGGTTCCGGGCATTGAAGATCTGGTTCTTGTTGCGATCATACGGTCTCGACGGGTTGCGGGACCGTATTCGCAACCATGTGCTCTGGGCCAATGAACTTGCAGAAAAGATCGGCGCGATGGAGGGGTTTGAGGTCACCACCGGCCCGATCCTGAGCCTGTTTTCCTTTCGCTGTCCTGGGGATGACGCCGCGCAGCAGCGGCTGGTGGATGCGCTGAATGACGATGGCAGAATTTACTTGACGCAAGGCATGTTCGATGGCCGCAAGATCATCCGCTTTCAGGTTGGGCAATTCGACACATCCCGCGATGACGTGCTGATGGCCGCGGATGTCATCCGCGATGTCTGGGAGAGCCTGCCATGAAATTCGCAACGTTAAGTGTTGCAAGGGATACCGTCTTTCGCGCGATTACCTAGGATGGTGCGATCACTCTGAATGGTGATTTCCCCGAGTTTTCCAGCCCGTATGAGGTTATCGCCACAGGTGAGTTTGCCCAAACTGAAGACTAAGAAAACCGAACCCGCACCCTCTCGTTCTGATTGAGGGACCACCGGGGGGAAGGTCAGATGTTCAAACGGCTGGTGCCGCAGAGTACTTTCTTGAATTGAACAGATCAAACATGTCGGACGAAGAGGTCATGGCAGCGAAACGGCTCTTTTTGGACAATCTGAAGGTGCGCAAGAAGTAAAAAGGTGGCCGCGCGCTCGCCGCTGTCGCGGTCTTTACTGGCGCGCCTCAGGATAGCCGACCAGTCTGACCTGAGATTTCAGAATAACACACGTGACCAGCCCCAAGCGTGTTTTCCCCAAGGGGGCACGCCTATAGCTTTTGCACACCATGCATGGTCAGGGTGCTCACCAGATCGGCATAATCCTCGCGGGCTTTGGGGCCTGCGCCGGTGTTCCACATGTAATACCAGTTTAACATGCCAAAGACTGACATCGTCGCTCCCCGAAGCTTGTCCTTGGCTCCGTCAAAAGAACCGGGGGACAACTCCAGAAGTATGTCGCGTACAAAGTTCACCAGATCAAGCTGATAGCCCCGTAGCCTTTTTTGCTGTTCCTCGGTCAGTGCGCTCATGCCACTGATCTGAACCCGGTGCTCGTCATCTGCACCCTGATAGGCAAAAAGGATCTCGCGCACTGCTTTGCGCAGTTTCTGTTCGGGGCTAAGGCCGTCCAGATCAACATTGCAAATCCGGTCCCGCAACTCACGCAAGTACGTTTCAAGGATGTCATACAGGATGGCATCCTTGCTGTCATAGTAGTGGTATATGTTTGCTTTCGAGATCCCACATTCTTTGGCCAAAAGGGTCATCGAAGCACGGTCAAACCCCTGGTCGGCAAACACTTTTGCCGCCATCTTCAGGATCTGCTCTCGCTTTTGGTCGTGGTCTTTAGCAATTGTCCGGGCCACGGCTCAGTCCTTATCGCGATTGTCTACAACGCGCTTCGCCTTGCCCTGAGAGCGTTCGACGTCGCCGGGGTCCCCTACTACAATTTCGGTTGAAACGCCAACGACGTCCTTGATCCGCTTGGTCAGCATCCGAGCAGCGGCCGTTTTTGACAGCTCGTCGGTGGAATCGGGGGAGGATTCAACAAAGACCCGCATGGCGTCCATGCGACCGGATTTATAGAGCTCGATCTGGTAATAGGGGGCAAGACCGCCCGTTGCCATGACCTGTTCCTCGATCTGGCTGGGGAAGACGTTGACGCCGCGCAGGATCATCATGTCGTCGCTGCGACCGGTGATCTTTGCCATCCGGCGCATTGACCTTGCTGTCCCCGGCAGCAGGCACGTCAGATCGCGTGTGCGGTAGCGGATCATCGGCAGCCCTTCTTTGGTCAGAGTCGTGAACACCAATTCTCCGGTTTCGCCATCGGGCAGGACTTCTCCGGTCGCCGGGTCGATGATTTCCGGCAGGAAATGATCCTCCCAGATTACAGGTCCGTCTTTTGTTTCAACGCATTCATTGGCGACTCCGGGGCCCATGATCTCGGACAGGCCATAGATATCGACGGCGTGCATGTCGAAGGCTGCCTCGACCTCGGCCCGCATCGCGTCAGTCCAGGGTTCGGCGCCAAAAACGCCAACCTTCAGCGAGCTCTCACGTGGGTCGAGACCCGCCTTGTGGAACTGTTCTAGGATATTGAGCATGTAGGAGGGTGTAACCATGATACCGTCAGGACGGAAATCGTTGATCAGATTGACCTGCTTTTCGGTTTGCCCGCCCGACATCGGGACGACAGTCGCGCCAAGGCGTTCGATCCCGTAATGGGCACCTAGCCCACCGGTGAACAGCCCATAGCCGTAGGCATTGTGCACCATGTCGCCCTTGCGCAGCCCAGACGCCCGAAGAGACCGCGCGCCAAGGTCAGCCCAATTGTCGATGTCATTCTTTGTGTAGCCGACCACTGTCGGTTTGCCTGTCGTGCCGGAGGACGCGTGCAGGCGAATTATCTCGCTGCGCGGGACTGCAAACAAGCCAAACGGATAGTTATCGCGCAGGTCGTTTTTATATGTGAACGGAAACTTTGACAGATCCGAAAGCTGCTGAAGATCGTCGGGATGCACGCCAGCCTCGTCAAAGCGCTGCTTGTACATCGGAACGTTTTCATAGGCGTGACGCACGGACCATTTCAGGCGCTCAAGCTGCGTGGCGCGAATTTCGTCGATCGAGGCGATTTCGATCGGGTCCAGGTCCGCTTTGTTGGGGGTAAGGTCTTCCATCGCGTAACTCCTCCAGTCACGAAACTATTCTTGAAAATTCTGGCCGCCAACGGCGCGGGACATGCCGCGAAATTCAGCGATCAGAGTATTGTCTTGATTGATGACGCGGACGTCGTAGATACCGCTGCGACCGGACAGGTTCACTTCTGTCGCGGTAGCCGTCAGGCGGTCACCTTTCCGTCCCGGTGCAAGATAGCTGACCATTGTATGCTGTCCCACCGTTGCAACATTCCGGCTGTTGCAGGCAAAGGCAAAAGCGCTGTCGGCAAGAGCGTGCGTGACGCCGCCATGGCAAATACCGTGTCCGTTACAGTGATGCGGTGCAACAGTCAGTGACAGGACAGCGCGCCCTTCTTCGACCTCCACAAGCTCCATCCCGAACCATTTACTGGCTTCGTCATTGGCCCACATCGCTGCCGCGGATTTTTGGGCACGTTCGTTTGGGGTCATCATCATCTTCCCTGAAAATGCGGTGCGCGTTTTTCGAGGAAACTGGACACGCCTTCTGCGTAATCGGCACTTTCCCCACAAGTTTTCATCGCGTCCGCTTCAATTTCAAGCTGATCGGACAAGGATGTGGTGGCCGCTGTTTGAATGCACTGCTTGGTCAGGCCCAACCCAAGGGTGGCGCCGTTGGAGAGTTGCGTGGCAAGAGCGCGTGCTTCGGTCATCAGCTGATCATCGGGCAACGCCTTCCAGATCAGCCCCCATTCTTCGGCCTGTTTGGCGGTTAGGGGCATTGCTGTCAGGGCCAGCCCCTTAGCGCGCGCTTCGCCCAACA
>NZ_JBXWSL010000128.1:0-4381 GCF_059613425.1 Ruegeria sp. BHSA123
CGAAAACGATCATTTGTCAGGGCAAACACTACTATGGCAGAGCCGACAAGCGTTCCTGTAACCCATGCAGGTATCGACGTCAGCCGTTCGGCAAGGAAGCTGACGCTTTGTGGATTACCGAGATCCATGGCTTCGGGAAAAAGCCAGATCCTGACATAGGCCAGAGGGCCGGACATGACCACATATGCGGAAAGGCCCACGATCAGGACAATGACGAATGACCGAAGGTCACCGCCGCCAAGGCGCGCGAGCGCGCCATAGCCACAGTTTCCGCTGATGGCCATGCCATATCCGAACATCAATCCGCCAATGACCGATCCGATCGGATTCCACGTCTGCGCAATATAGGTCGTGCTGAGTGGATCAATCCACCCTAACGCCATGCCCAAATGGCTGCCGACGATCGCAACACCAATCGCGACGGCCCACATACGCAGGCGCCGGTCGTCATTTGCATAAAGATAATCTTCAATCGCACCCAAGGTGCAGAACCGCCCAATGCGCGCGGCAAGCCCAAGTACAATGCCGCCGACCAGACCGACCAGCGCAACTGTATTGGCGTCTCCCAGAAGTTCGAACATGGCCAGTCTCCTCCCAAAGCTGGCGGTGTTTCTCTCGGGCTTCTACTTGTCCCGACAGAAAAGATTGTAGACGACTTCCAGAATCTGAGTCGACCGGTCGTCCGCCAATCTGTAGTAGATCGTTTTGCCTTCGCGTCGTGTCTTGACCAGCCCTTCAAAGCGCAGGCGGGACAACTGTTGGGAAACGGCAGCCTGTCTGGCCGACAGCATTTCCTCCATCTGCGTGACGGATTTCTCACCAGATGACAAATAACACAGAATCATCAGCCGCCCCTCATGGCTGATCGCCTTGAGGAAATTGGACGCCGTCTGGGCGTTATCCATCATCCTGTCCAAGTCCTCGTTGTACATGTCCTTGGTGAACACGGGCAGTTTCGACTGTTTGTCCAACAAGATCCTCTCGCTTTCGTGGCTTCACGTATTCAAAACAGTATATGTAAATCCTGGGGATTTAACCAGAGCTCTCGATCATTACTCCGGCGTCACGTAGTAAAACACCCAATAGCCCCCAGAAAAAGTCTTCGCCAGGATAACCCTCGATCCGGCCGATTTCATGACCGTCCTCCAGCAATACAAAGGTCGGCGTATAGAAAAGGGGCCGATCCAGGATAATCCATTCGGGCGTGGTTGCGTGGATGTCCGTTCGTTGCAATGGGGCAACTTTTCCTTCCGCTGTCAGCGGGTAGATTTCGGAAATCTCGGCGTCCCAGCGGGCGCACCACATGCACCCGTCTTCTTCCGCCATCAGCAACACCATTTCGGCCCGCGACGTAGCAGGCCAGATCAACAATGTGATGACGAACAATGTTTGAATTGCGTGACGCATCAAAAGCTCCGATTGACCGAGGTGGTATATCTTTATTATTTTGAATGTATGAATAATAGCCTGTCAGGACTGATTTGACCATGCTCGACATCACGTTTGCAGGGGCTCTGATCGCGGGGCTTTTGTCTTTCCTGTCCCCCTGCATTCTGCCCATAGTCCCGTTCTACCTAAGTTATCTGGCGGGTGTCGGGATGGAGCAGATTTCGGCTGGTTCGACGATCACCCCGGATGTTCGCCGCCGGGCGACCCTGTCAGCGATAGCTTTTGCCGCCGGGATCATCACGGTCTTCATGGCGCTTGGGGCCACGGCGTCGATCTTTGGTCAGATGGTACGCGCGTATTTCGACATTCTGCGATGGATCGCTGCGCTCATCATCATCGCGATGGGCCTGCATTTTCTGGGTCTTTTCCGTATCGGGTTCCTGTATCGACAGTTCCGTGCAGATATCGGCAAGACGACAAATGTAAGCGTGATCGGGGCATATGTTCTGGGGCTGTCTTTTGCCTTTGGCTGGACGCCTTGCGTCGGGCCGGTTCTGGCGGCGATCCTGTTCACGGCGGCCGGAACCGAAACCGCTTGGCGCGGTGCCGCGCTTTTGTTTGTCTATGGGGTTGGCATGACGGCGCCGTTTGTTCTGGCAGCCTTTTTGGTTCGACCCTTCATGCAATGGATGGCGCGCTTCCGGAAACATCTGGGAATCATTGAAAAGGCGATGGGTGTCTTGCTGATTCTTTTTGGCATCCTGATCGCGACCAATACCATAAATCTAATCGCACAATGGATGCTGGATCACATGCCTTGGCTGGCGGCCATCGGCTAATTCGGGAGGACACCATGACACGGGTAATACTGTTCTTGATTACAGGGCTGTTTGCAGGGGCGGTTTCCGCAGCTGAACTGGGGGATGACGGTCTGCATAAAACGCCGTGGATGAGAGACACGTTCAAAGACCTTCGTGAAGACCTTGAAGAGGCGAGGGGGGAAGGTAAGCGGCTGGTTCTGTTCATTGAACAACAGGGCTGCATCTACTGCAAAAAAATGCATGAAGAGGTTCTCCCCCAACCCGACCTGTCTTCGTATATCGAAGAAAACTTCTTTGTCGTTCAGCTGGACTTACACGGAAGCACCTTGGCCACCGATTTTGACGGAGAAGAAGCCGAGCAAAGATCACTGATGCGCAAATGGGGGATTCTGTTCACCCCTACATTGGTTTTCTTACCGGAGGACGTATCAGAGGATGCCACAGCAATCGAAGCGGCCGTTGCGGTCATGCCCGGGGCGTTCTCGAAGGGAACGACCCTCGATCTTTTTACCTGGGTCAATGAAAAACGGTACGAGCTTGATAATGGGGAAGATTTTCAACGGTATCATGCGCGCCGCATTCAAGAGCGAAACAATGTTTCGCAAGATTGATGCGGCGCAATATAAATAAAAAAATTCATTAAGATGAATTTAATGTTGCGATGAACCCTGCCCGTCGACTACGGTACACAGAGGCTTTGGGTCGCAAAGCGCCATCGGCGCGGTAGCAAATGGGAGGGATCATGAAGCTGAGACACTTGACTTTGGCTTGTATCATAACAGGCAGTGCCGCCATCGCGGCAGAAACAGGACCAAAAGACGTACAGTTTGACGATTATGGCGCGGTGGAGGCTTCATTGACCGGCGTCGCTGGCGATGCGGCAAACGGTGCGGTCATCGTGGGCGAGAAATCCAAGGGCAACTGTGTGGCCTGTCATCAGGTCACGGCCTTGGCGGATATTCCGTTCCATGGCGAAGTCGGTCCGCTGCTGGATGGGGCCGGGGATCGGTGGTCCGAAGCGGAGCTTCGAGGATTGGTTGCAAATGCCAAGATGACGTTTGACGGAACGGTCATGCCCGCCTTCTACAAGGATGACGGATATATCCGTCCAGGCGACGCCTATACGGGCAAAGCCCCGTCAGGGCCTTTGACGTCAATCCTGACTGCACAGGAAATCGAGGACGTCGTCGCGTTCCTCGCAACCCTTAAAGAACAATAATCACGCTTTCAGGCGTGAATTCGTGAGGATCCAAAGGAGATTGAAAATGGAACTTTCTCGTCGCGAGACTCTGGCTCTCGGTCTGGGCGCTGCGGTCCTGACCCTGATGCCGTTCCGCGCAAATGCGGCTGCGGAAGACGCGATAGCTGCGTTTACTGGCGGTGCAGACATGGCCGACGGCGGTGTGACACTGACGGCGCCGGAAATTGCCGAGAACGGAAACACCGTTCCGATCGAAGTCAGCGCGCCGGGTGCGGCTGCAATCCTGATCGTAGCAGCCGGAAACCCCGAGCCCGGCGTTGCCACGTTCAACTTTGGCCCGCTGGCTGCTGCACAGGCGGCTTCGACCCGTATTCGACTTGCCGGAACGCAGGATGTCATTGCTGTGGCCAAAATGGCTGATGGCAGCTTTGCCAAGGCCTCGGCAACCGTAAAAGTGACAATTGGCGGCTGCGGCGGCTGATCGCCGCGCGCCCTGAAGAACAGGAGAACAACCAATGGCATCCGGTGTAAAACCCCGCGTCAAGGTTCCAAAAACAGCCGCTGCTGGCGAAGCAGTCACGATCAAAACGCTGATTAGCCACAATATGGAAAGCGGTCAGCGAAAGGACAAGGAAGGCAACGTTATCCCGCGGTCGATCATCAACCGATTCACCTGCGAGTTTAACGGCCAACTCGTGATAGACGTGGCCATGGAACCAGCGATTTCGACAAACCCGTACTTTCAATTCGATGCAACCGTGCCCGAAGCCGGGGAATTCGTCTTCACGTGGTATGACGATGACGGTTCTGTTTACGACACAAAAAACTCGATCGAGATCGCCTGACGGCTCGACCGCACTGGCAGATCAGCGCCGGTGGCGAAACCTGCGCTGATCACCCAAGGGAGGAACGCAATGAATAAAAAAGCACTCACGGCGATCGCGGCAGTTCTGGCATTCCCAGTATCAGT
>NZ_JBXWSL010000129.1:0-4356 GCF_059613425.1 Ruegeria sp. BHSA123
GTCTGTCGAGGACCACAGCCCGTCACCCTTCTGGCAGAAATATTCCATCCCGATCGAGGCGGTGTTCTGGTCCGGCAGCATCTCGACCGACCAGGCGCGGAAGTTCTGGATGCGTCCAACCTTTACCTTCGGGCTGTGGATGTAGATCCAGTTGTCCGGGAACGGGTCGGCATGATTGAGGACGAGCGTCACGATCAGGAAATCACGATACCGCAGGCGATCCGCAGCCTCGACAACTTCCGGCGGCGGCGGCGGGTCAAACGCATGGATTAGGTCGCGCACGGCCATCGAATTGATGAACTCGTCTCCCTCGACACGCTCGGTGCTTTTTTCGCCGTTTTCGTTCCAATGGCAAATATCGACCGAGGTGACGCGGTTGCCATCGCGGTTCACCCGAACCACTTCGGAATGGGTTTCGACCGAGCCGCCTTTTTCACGGATCAGATCGCGGGTTTTTTCCCACATCATACCGGGGCCCAGGCGAGGGTACTGAAATTCCTCGATCAGGCTGGCCGTGTCATTGGCGCCGGAAATCGCATTCCAGACGGCCTTGGGTAGGGACAGGTTCTTGATCCGCTGCGCGGCCCAGTCAGCCCGGATTTCAGATGGCGGAATGCCCCAGACCTTCTTGGTGTAGCTGTGGAAGAAATGCATGTAGAGCCGCCCGCCAAAGCGGTTGATCACCCATTCCTCGAAGGTGTCTTCCTGCGGCTTTGGCCGGATCTTCCATTTAACGAAGCTGCCGATGATCTTGTAGGTCTCGTAAGGACCAATGTTGCCAAGGGCGTTGAAGATGCGCAGCGGGTAGTCGTAGAACTTACCGCGATAGAAAATACGGCTGAGGCGCTGAACGGTGATGAAGTCATCTCCCATCACCTCGTGCCACATGTCTTCAACCTCGCGCACCTTGGTGAAGAACCGGTGCCCGCCGATATCAAAGCGATATCCGTTGTGCGTCTCGGTTCTGGAAATCCCACCGACCATGTCCGAGGCCTCGTAGACTTGGGGAACATGTTTGTCGCTCAGCTTTTGCAGCTCATACGCTGCGGTCAGACCTGCCGGCCCACCACCAATGACTACGACCGGGACGGTATCTTTTGTCAAATCACTCACACCAAATCTCACACAAAATATCTCGGCTCAGGCTACAAGAGCTTATGCCCGTTTGACAACAAATTCCTGTCAGTTTGCAGATTTCTAACATGCCGTCTGTGACCTGGCCCACCAAAGAAAAAATCCGAGTTCGTCTGCATGACGGACCGCAATGGCACGCCCCCCCGAGCAGACAACAGGCGCTGGCAGACAGGGACATGCCCTTTCCGGGTGCCGGGCTCTCTTTGATATGTCCAATTCCAAGGAATGGTAGAGGCATAACTGTTTAGATTAAAAGGAGTATCCGGCGTTGGCGCAAACCGTCCCCAGATGCCCCTGAATGTCGGATATACGGTTTTTTCTTTGTGACATACGCCGGGTTCGACGCTGCGCCGGCCACAGTGTTTTTGATGTGGCAGACGCAAAACATGGTGGTTTGCGCGGGAGCACAGGCCCTAAACAATGCCCTACATTTGCGTGGATTGTGCTTGTGGAGGATATGAATTGCCCTGAAGTCCGGCTAGGGCGACTCGTGATTTCTTGTGGCTGGAGCATACCTCCACGCCGAATACCGGTTCTAATTTCGTGTGACGCGCAGCTTCTGTTTTTGCCCCAGCACGTGATACTCGAACAGGCACCACACATATATGGTTGCCGAATAGATGTAATATACCTGATGATACAGTAGGCATTTGAAGGCAAACCAGGGCCCGTCATGTCCGGCCATCGTGCGAACCAGATCCATGTTGATCACAAAGGCCAGACCAAGCAGCAGCAAGAGCAGGGGCCACATGCTGGGCCAGAACGGCAGCGCCAGGATCGACAGCAGCAAAAGCCCCGCGACCGCGGCCCGCATCCGTTCGATCATCGAAGTGTTAAGGTCGTCCGTCAGCCCCTCGCGTGAAATCATAAGTCGGGCCCAGGGTAGGGCCCGGCAGAAGATATCCGTGCTCAGGCTGTTGCCGATTGTCCAGACCTTCAGGTGCTTGCCCTGCAATTGGGGCTCTACCAGAATACGGCGCCCAGTTTCGGCGATGCGGTATCCCAGCTCGATGTCTTCGATCGACGGGATCTCATAGGTTTTGACGTCGAACCCGTCCACTTCACGAAAGACATCCCTCCGGATTGCGCCGCAACCGGCCCAGAAGGTGCGCGCCTCGCGCCGGGCGCGCTGATGGTGGTAGCGGTGCAGCAAGTTCTTGTAGCGCGAAAACCAGGCCTGCCCGTCTGGCGCGTCGTCATAGGACCCAAAGACAGCCGCCACATTGTCCTCGGACATTGCCCGGCGGATATGTTCCGGCCCGTCCGGCCAGGCAATAACGTCGGAATCGACAAACCACAGGATGTCACCTGTGGCGTGTTCCGCCGCCAGGTTGCGCGCGGCTCCCGGGCCCCCGTTGATTGGTGTCGTCATGACTGTCGCACCCATTTCGCGGGCGAGGTCCGCGGTGCCGTCAGGAGATTGATCGTCCACCAGCAGAACTTCCTGCACTTGCCCGGCATTAAGCATGTCAATCAGGGGGGGCAGGACCCGCGGCAACAAATGCTCGGCTTTGTAGGCTGGCATCACCACGCTGATTGTCAGAAATTCGGTCGGCATCATTGGTCCTCGGTGATGGCAGGTGACTGCGCCCGGGGGCGCCTGACGAGAAGAAGAAAGGTAGCTGCAAAAGGCAAGAGCCACATCACGCGCGCGCCGTATCGGGCAGCAGGCTGGGACACCCCTCCGCATACGAGTGCGTTTACGGCAATGCCAATCAGCAGAAACAAGACAAACACCCTAAAGGGTGGAGCTATTTGCCCGGGCCAGAGAAGCAGTCCGATCACCAGGGCTCCGGAAATCAGATAGATGATTGAATGAACTGTATTCACGGACTTGAGCCAGGGTTGTTCCTGAGACAGCTGGGTGCTGTCCAGAAACTCAAGCCGATCTTCCGGAAGCCGCGACAGGGTTTTTACATTCCGCAGAATGCTCTCGTTCGGAATTGTCATGACCACACTGTTGGTAACAATCTGTTTCGTAGCGTTTTTTCCCAGTGCAAACGCTGCCCCAAACGGGCGCGCCGTTAGAACCTTCAGGAAGAATTGACGCTGTTCAAAAGCAACGGCCTGCTGATCCTCAGCCGACATCAATCGGAAGGAGCCAAGTTTTTTAGAGCGTTCAAAGATGATATGTGATGCCGTCAGGCGGTAAGGGTCGTCAGACCAAGACAACGCTTCGTGCAGGGCACATGTTGCCAGTTCAGAGTTGGGGCAGACGTCATCCAGATACGCCATCCCGGGGCCATCCACGATTAGCCGGGCCGTGATATGCGGCGTATAAACCACTTCCTTGTGAGTCACGGTTTCAACGGCAACCTCGAACGCCTTGCGTTCGGCGACCGCAAAACTCACCAGGCAAATCGCAAACCCTGCGGCAAGCCAGCGGCCGTGACCAATACGCAGGATACCGGCCAGTACGGTCAGCGGAAACAACAAGACCGCGAT
Source organism: Ruegeria sp. BHSA123 (assembly GCF_059613425.1). NCBI lineage: Bacteria > Pseudomonadati > Pseudomonadota > Alphaproteobacteria > Rhodobacterales > Roseobacteraceae > Ruegeria > Ruegeria sp. BHSA123. Next base: position 3,580 of record NZ_JBXWSL010000129.1, read on the forward strand.
ACCCAGATGCGATGGATGCAGAACCACAGAAAATACGCCAAGCGCCAAAACACTCAACGTTTCTGTCACTTTCATATGTCGCCCCGCTGCAGCGACCGCCGCGATAAGGATCAGCATCACCGGGGCAAAAATATCGGGCATTATGTAGGCTACGTAGAATGGTAGTGAGGTTGTCGCCGCCACAAGCAAGGGAAGGGCCACAAGTTGAACGGTGCTCCGCCCCGAAGGCGCACTGCGCTGCAGCGTGCGCATCGCCAGCCAAACAGACAAAAGTACCAGCGCCATTTGCACCAGCGCGACACCGCCCAACACATCCGCCCGCCAGAACATGGCAACCAGTAATGCATAAACGATTGAGCGCGAACCGCCGGCGGTCTGATCGTCATCTGCCTTTTTGGCCGTGCCGAAGTTTTGCGCGGTGCCCTCGTCTTGCTGCGCCGGCTCGGGAAGAATCATTGTGAGCGCGACGTTGCCCTGTCGGAAATAGCTGCCGGTATCAAAATAGACGAGCGGACCGCGATTGACCGCCAGCACCACAAGACAGGCGGCAATGGTTGCGCCCAGCAACAGCAGGGGGACCAGCCAATGTGGCCGCCCTGCTATTTCCGTTTGCTTCATTGCGGTTGGGCAGCATATTTGGTTGCTGCCGTGAAAATGCGTTTGAAATAGGCGATTGTTGCTTCCAACCCCTGCTCCAACGAGGCCCGGGGTGTCCAGTCCAGTTGATCCTTGGCCCGGGTGATATCGGGTTGACGCTGAATTGGGTCATCCTGCGGC
>NZ_JBXWSL010000130.1:0-4263 GCF_059613425.1 Ruegeria sp. BHSA123
ATAGCCCACCATGTATGTCCGCCCGTTGCGCCACGCGGGGTTCGGCGGCAGGTGCTGCAACCGGCTCAGGTCGGGGCCCGAGCGAACCACAAAGACATCCTCGGGCGCGATGCCGCCGCGCTCGATGGCGATCTTGCGATAGCTTTCATTGGTAGCGATCGACACCCGTGCCGAGGCGAAGGTCAGCCGCTCGAACGTCTTCATCAGCTTCCAGAAAAAGCCGCGCTTATCGAACTTGGCCTCGTAAAGCTCGGGGTTGATGTCGTGGTGATCGAACAGATAGCGCACGCCAAACAGCTTGAAGGGCAGCGCCACCAGAAAGATCAGATCGGGCGGGTTGCAGCCATGGATGACGTGAAACCCACGGGTGAACTTGATCTTCAGTGACAGCCAGCTTTCCCAGAACAGGGCAGCGCCATATTCCAGCAAATATCCCAACGCGCCACTGGCATCCAACGGCAGCGGGTGGCGGTAGACCTTGATGCCCTCATCTTCCCAGACACGTTCCTCATGGCCCTTGCCGGTGGGACAGATGACCGAGACCAACGCGCCTGCGGCAGCCAGCGTGCGCGCCTCCATCCAAACGCGGCGGTCGAAGGGCACGGGCAGGTTTTCCACCACAATCAAAACCTTCAACCCCTTCAGAGGCTGGCTCTGGCGCAACTCGTCGAACGAGATCGGCTGAACGGCGGATACGGGGCTAGTCATATTCATAGGTTCTTATCACCTCTGCATCGCCAAGGTTCAGCTCGTTCACGATCCGGTTTGATCCGACCACCAGATCCCATGGCCCGGCCTCGGCCGTGGCATGATCAACCAGCAGGCGGCCCACATTGGGCAGATGGGTAAAGGCATAACCCAGGTTCTGCCCCCGCAGATCGGCAGGTTTGATGGCCGGATCATAGACCGACAGCTGATACCCCGCCTGCAGCAGACGCCGGGCAATATCGACATTGGGGCTTTCGCGCAGATCATCAGTTCCGGCCTTGAAAGCCAGTCCCGCCATCAGTACCCGACCGCCTTCGGGCAGCCGCGCCATGATGTCCTGCGCCTGATAGGTTTTATGCGCCTGATTGGTTTGCAACAGGCTGTCAATCAGATGGGTATGGGCCCCCACCTCGCCAGCGATATGCTGCAGCGCGCGCACATCCTTGGGCAGGCACGAGCCCCCGAACGCGCCGCCCGGGCGGGTGTAATAGGCCGAGATGTTCAGCTTGGTGTCCGAGACGAAAATCTCGTGCATGGTTTTGGCGGATACGCCCATGCTGTGGCAGATACGGCCGATCTCATTGGCGAAGGCCACCTTGGTGGCGTGCCAGGTGTTGTCGACGAATTTGGTGATCTCGGCCTCTTCAAAAGCGGTGTAGAACACTGGCGCGTCCAGCCCCTCGTGCATTTCGTCCATCACCGCCGAGCGATTGCCATCGGCTGTACCAACAACGATCTTGGGCGGGTTGAAGAAGTCATCTACCGCCGACGCCTCGCGCAGGAATTCGGGGTTATAGACAATCTCGACCGCCTGATCCGTCCGCTCGCCCAGATAGCTTTGGAAGATCGGCTCGATCAGCTGCCGCACGGTGCCCGGCCGGAAGGTTGACCGATACGCCACCGTCAGAGGCTGCGCCCTATCCGGCGATACGGTTTCGGCAATCTGACGCGTCACCTCGGCCACGAAGCTCATGTTATGCGAGCCGTCAGTGGAACTGGGCGTGCCCACACAGACAATGGCCAGATCCACATCCCCGAGGTCCGGCATCTCGACCACGGCCCGGATCAGGTTTTTCCCAAGCGCCTCGGTCAGCAACCCGGCCACCTTCGGCTCCTTGATCGGGGGCTGACCTGCGTTGATTTCAGACACCTTGTCGGCATTCACATCAATACCGATCACCTCGTGCCCTTCACGGGTCAGACAGCACGCTGCCGTGAACCCCACATACCCCAAACCAAAAATCGCAATCTTCATACTGTCATACCATTATAACTCAGCACCAATATTCCAGCGGCGGCAGAAACAAATTCACATCGCCGCATGCTTGGATTCTCTATGCATTTAGTGTCCAATCCATGACACTGATTGAAAGTACACTTTGGAACAAAATTCAACGTTCCGACATGAGATGATAAGATCCTGGAAGCAAGGAGCAAAAGCGTTGCAAACCGCGCACATACGCACCATTCGGGACAAATCAGCCACCCGACCATGACGGCAGAATCGCGCTTTGGCCCGTTCCGGGGCATCACAAGGCAACGTAGATTTGGAAACACTAATGCGTTAATGCGCTGTTTGTTATGAGTATGGAAAGTTTAATAAATTGAAGCAGCCACCCAATCCTGCTCGGAGCGATCGTTCTTCCTCTCGCACGTCTGCTTTGGCGGTCGGTGCCACAACATTGCTTGCATCCAGCCTGTTTCGGCAAATTCTGGGGTTGATCACGCTGATCGTGACCGCACGCCTTCTGTCACCCACGGATTTTGGTATTGCTGCCTATTTTCTGGTCGCAACAGCATTCCTGGAGATGATGCAGAGGCAAATCGCCATTGTTCTCATACAACTCGACGACGTCACCCAAGAGCATCTCAGAACCGTTTTTACCTTTCAGGTCATCCTGGGTGTCGCCGCAGCGGCCTTCTTCTTTACCACCCGACCTTTGGTTGCTCTTCTCGAATTGCCCGAGTTGACCGAACTTACGCCGTTTCTTTGCGTCCTTTCCCTGATCATCGCCCTGAAAAGTCCACGCTTCATTCTCTTTGAGCGCAATCTGAATTTCACTTTCGCCGCCGGGGAAGAAACCGTGAGCCGGATCGTGTATTCGGTCATTGCGATCAGCCTGGCCTGGTTCTGGGGGGATTACTGGGCGATTATCGCGGCCAATTTCTGTGCGCTTGCGACACGCAGCATTTGGACCTTCAGCATGGCCCCGATGACCCTGCGGTTGTCGCTTGCGCGCGGGCACGACTGTTTTTCGTTTTCAGTCTGGTCCACCAGTGCCCAGGTGGCCAATTTCTTTTCCAAGAACATGCCGCAGCTGATCATTGGTGCCAATTTGGGGCTAGCTGATGCGGGTGTGTTCCGGTTGGGAAACCGCCTGAGCACACTCGTTACAACCCAGTTGTTCGCCCCGCTGCAGCGCGTGCTTTATCCCGGGCTTGCGGACATATCCCGCAATACCGACAGGAAAGACGAAGCCTTTAACCGGCTCAACGAGCTGCTGCTTGCAATCGTTCTGCCAATTTCCGTTGGAATGGCGCTGGTGGCCAATCATATCGTGATTGTGGTGATCGGCTGGCAATGGCTGGGAGCCGCGCAGGTCATATGGGTGCTGGCCCCGCTCAAGGCGCTTGAAACGCTGCAGGAAAACGTCCGCTCGGCCGCCTATATTGAAGGCTCTACTAAACTTCTATTTATCAGAAACTTTTTCCTTCTGATTCTCGTCTGCCTGCTGATGATGGCCGGTGTGCAGTTCGGCTTTATGGGTGCATTGGCCGCGGCGGGTACCGCCAGCACAGCCGCTATTTTCACCACATTGTTCATTGCCAAGCGATACGGCACGCGCACATTCTTTGGACCAATCACAGTCGCCTGGCGGTCGATTGTGTCTACACTGGTCATGATTGCGGCCGTTTTTTTCGTCGGCAGCGCCATTGGCAATCAGGACCAGATTGGCTGGGCATTCGACACGCTCGATGATTTGCCACTGCTGCGCTATAGGTTCGCAGTCAAAGTGCTGATCGGCGCTTTTGTATATACCGGGACACATTTCCTGTTGTGGCATCTCGTCAAACGCCCCGAGGGCTTTGAAACTCTAGTTCTCAGATTTGCCCGAAAGATACGTAGCCGCAATTTGAACCCGAACGCCAAGAAACATGACCCAATGGAATCTTAACAGTGTTTTGCACCGATTGTTCTTTGAAATTCTATGATGACATGGCCACAGGGACCGACGGCACAGCGCAGCATCCCGGCGGCGGAACAGGGAGGCCCCTGTGAAACCGGCATCTGCACCCAAATTCGCCCTCAGTGTCATCATGGTGAACTACAAGACGCCCGACGTGACATTGAAGGCGATACAGTCGGTTCTTGATTATTCGGGCAATCTGGACCTCGAAGTGATTGTGGTCGACAACGATTCACTGGATGGCAGCGTCGAGGCACTGCGCGCAGCCTTCCCTCAGATAACGGTTCTGGAGGCCGGTCATAATGGCGGGTACGCGTGGGGTAACAATATCGGCATCCGGCGTGCTCGGGGGCGCTATCTGCTTATC
>NZ_JBXWSL010000131.1:0-4145 GCF_059613425.1 Ruegeria sp. BHSA123
CGCGGCATTCCAGCCAGAAACTGGGTGGCGACAATGGTAGAAATGCACCAAGAATTATCGGTTGCAGCGATTGGTGGATGTGTCGACAACGGCTACGATACGTTTTGGCATTGGGCTGTTCATTTTTTCGATTTCGGACGCTACATGGCACCGCACCAGACTGTGGAAACCGAATTTTTGTCGGTAACCAACCTTTGCTATGCTGCCGCGGATCTCTGCGAACTCGAACATCTATATCAGCACCGGTTTCGCGAAGTTTCTGTGCATGATCACCTCATGGCATCCGGAAAGAAACTGATATTGTCTGACCGACCACGAACCACCGAAATAAGACCGCGCGTCAGGACAATGGACCTTGCGATGGAGTGGTTTTTTTGGGGCTGGAAATATGCGGCAATCTGCTCGCAATCGATTTCGAAGTGGCAGCGGTTTTGCCGTGTACTTGTTTCACCGCTGGTGCCGTTTGTGCTTTTTGCCCGAGCGCTCAAGGTCCAGTTGAAGAAAAGAGTGTATCTGCGACATTTCTGGCCAGCTTCGCCGCTCTTATTTCTTGTCGTTTTGATGTGGGCGATGGGTGAAATGGTTGGATATTGTCAGGAACCTAAACCTGATGAGGAATGATTTTACCATGATGCCTTCATCCGATTCCGGACCGGCCCTTTCCGTCGCTATCGCGTCGGCCGGCGACCCGGAACTGTTAAACGGGTGTCTCAATGCGCTTGCAACGGCACGGGCACAGGTTGATGCGCCCGTTGCTGTCTTTGTTGCCCGTCCCGCTTCAGCGATTGATGCCACGAAGTTGTTCGCAGACCGGCCATGGGCATCTCTTGTTTTGGTGGAGGGGGATTCGGATATTCCACAATTGCGCGGGGCCGCGATGGGTGCAGCCGGCGAAGGTTGGATTGCAGTCACCGAAGATATATTTCTTGCGGACCGCAATTGGTTGATGAGCATGTCACAGAATACAAAGTCTGGTTTCGAGGTGATAGGCGGGGCGGTTGGCAATGTCCGACCCGATGTGGTGAGCCACGCGGCTTATCTGACCGACTATGGCACTTTCTCACCCAGCCGATCGGCAGAGGAAGGTGTCAGCGCGCTGACGGGCGCCAATGTAATGTATGGCCCTGCAGTCAGCGGTCGTGCCGGACGTTGGGCCCACGAAGGCGCCTGGGAGCATGTGATCCACGATCGTCTGATCAGGGAGGGTGTACAACTGCGCTTCGAGCCTTTAGCCAGGGTCGACCATAATGCCACCTACAATCTTTGGGAGTTGATTTCTGTACGCTTCCAACATGGGCTGCATTATGCTCGTGACCGTCTCGGCGAGCACAGAAGTGACTATTGGGTTGCTCGGGTCTTGCTGGCGCCGGCACTCCCGTTCCTTCTTGTCTTTCGCCTGTCGCGTGTGACCGGGTGGTCAAAGATGGGGCGTTTTGCGCGGACAGCACCGTTGCTTTTCGTATTGTATGCTGCCTGGGTTGCGGGGGAAACTCTGTGGTATATGAAGGAACGGAATTCGAAAGAATGACACCAGCCGTTCAGCTCATCCCCAGTCTTCTACGTGCGGCCGCCCTGAACAGGCCCGTATAAAGCCTGGCGTAGCCCATGACGCGCGTGCGCTTGCGCGGAGCTTCCGCATCCGGGAAAGTAGCTTGAATCTGGTCGAAGACGGACTTGTCTCGTGTTCCGAAAACCAACTCGCCGGATGTATTCACTTTTGTACAGAGAAATCCTTCGCTTTCTGCTGTTGCTACACTTTCGGGCACGCCAGCCAGCCAGTAGTCGTGCCAGCAAATAACGCTTTGGTCATGCAGCACATCCAACGCACCGTGATAGTCATCGGTAACCTGCGGGTGTGCATGCAGCCCGTCTATGAGCAGAAAATCAAACTTTTTGCCTTCCGAGATGGACAGAATATCATTTGGCGACCATCCGTAACGGTTCTCCAGCAAATGTGCCTGCATACGCTCCCGGAGCTTCTCTGCAACCGTTGCGCATCGTTCCCCGTCACCCTCTGACTTGTTGTCCAGCGTAATGACCGATGAACCGCCACAAGTCTCCATTGCCTTGGCGATGTAGACTGAACTCATCCCGAATGCATTACCGATGATGAAACAGTTGGACGGGCGGAACTCGTGTACGAACCGCCCGATAGAAACGCATTCATCTTCGCCAAAGCTCACAGGCCCGAGTGTTCCGTTTAGCCTGTAGTGAGGTCCGCCACGGTGCACAACACCATTCGGCCAGAGGGAATCCAGCGCTGTGACCTCTTGCAATGCATTGCGAACCTCATGGACAAGTGCTGCGGGATCGAAGAGGTCGGAAGTCTTATTTTTTTTGGGCAACTGCATTCGGTTTCCTTATCTTTAAACTGTCTACACTTAGAAAATGCATCGGGGTATCTTCGTTGTAACGATGCTAGCCGAGCAACCGGAAGACAAACAAGGCCGTTGATTTCGTGTAAAATTGTCCCCAGTCTAAGTGATCCGAAGCGACTAAGTAATCTGCAATCCGCGGAAGGCTATTACAAGTTTGGTAAGCTGTTGTGTTTATTTATTTACATGGTTCTGGACGGTTTTGGAAACTGATACCCCTGCATTACCTTCATCGATATTGCCAGCTTACAACAAAGCAAGCCTTCGGGGTCGGTCGGTCATGATGATTGTTTAGGAATATGCCAATGGTACCAACAATTCATTCGGAATGAACAGCTTTGGCACAACAGTGAAGAGGTAAAATCCGTGACATCGCGTTCCGAATATCCAACGGGTCCCCGCCTACACATCGTTCAGATGCCTTCTGTTTACGGCACAGGGGGAATAGCACGGCATGTTCTTGACCTTAGTGCGTGGCTTGAGGCGCGCGGGCATCGCGTAACACCGATCAGCACCGCCGGGGAGTGGTATGGCCCAACCAACAATCCAGAGTTCATAGATTTACCTCTATTGTACACAGGCGCTGACGGTGGAGGGATGCATCGGCGGCTGTGGAACCTGTTGAAATCGGTTATCCAGCTGAGGCGCTGGCTTAACCGAAATTCCGTTGATGTCATTCACGCGCATGAATCAGGCCCGGCGCTCGTCGCATTGTTGGCCGTAGGGCGGCGAGACATTCCGATTGCTGTCACCTATCACGGGTCGCATTACGACCGGGTGCCCGGTTTCGGCCGGATCGCTGCGCGCACCGATCTCGTTATCACTCCTAGTCTCCGCGCATCTGAGGATCTTGTCGCTCGAGGTGGTGTTGCGAAAGACAAGGTTCGCGTTATCGGCCTTGGAATCAAACCTGCCCCGAAGGACAATCCTACCGATATTGCCGCACTGCGAGCGGAACTGTTGGGCGATGGTTCACAGCTTGTCGTGACCCTTTCTCGTTTGGTATATCAAAAAGGGATAGACATACTGATTGATGTGGTGACTCGGGTTTCGCAGAGCCACCCGCATATTCGCTTTGCTGTTCTTGGAGAAGGGCCGCTAGATGAAGAAATGTCTGCATTGGCCAGAGCCCGTGGGGTTGCAGACAAGTTGCAGTTCGTCGGCCGGACAGAAACCCCCTATCTATACCTTCGTGCTGCCGACATGATGGTTCTGACCTCTCGCTGGGAAGCGCTGCCGATTTCAATCGTCGAGGCCTTTCGAGCGGGCAAGCCGGTGGTTGCAACTGACTGCTCTGGTGTCCGAGAGTTGGTGGATGGCAACGTTGGTGCATGTGTCCCGGTTGGAGATGTACCTGCGATTGCCGACGCGGTAATCCGCGTTCTGGGCGACCCGCAGAAACTGGTCGCGCTTTCAGAAGCCGCCGCAGAGCGCGGCACAGAAAATCGTTTCGATCCTGACTGGGTTAACAGTCGGTTTGAGGTCACCTATCGGGAATTGGTCCAGGGCGATGGTTATGCCATTGATGACCTTTAGACATTGTCAGACGTATTTAGCCGCCTTTGTCTGATCATCCGGGTATTGTCTAAATAAAGTTCATAGGACCTGCCAAATCTATACAAGCATATAGTGGCAGCAAGCCCGCAACACCGGGCGCGAACCGGGCAACTGCGTGGCTTGTGTCTTTCGATTGTGACGAGGATCGTGTTTGATACGGGAAAGTTATTGGTAATCTGGTACAATTCGCATGCAGTCTTTGCGCATTCTGAT
>NZ_JBXWSL010000132.1:0-4009 GCF_059613425.1 Ruegeria sp. BHSA123
GATCAGGAAGACGCTAGCCCTGATCAGATTGTTGATACCTTGCGCGGAAACACAAAAATCCAGATAGCCACGGGGCGCAATCAGGCCAGCCTGATGACCATTACTTTCGAGGCCCGGTCCGGTCAGGCAGCCGCTGGTGTGCTGAATGCATATCTCACGGAAATACAGAAGCTCGACGTGAATTACCGCAAAGAACGCGCCGCGGATACGTTGGAATTCTTTGAGCAGGAGGTCGATCGGTTGAGCGATGAGCTCGACAAGCGCAGCGCCCGGATTCTTCAGTTTCAAAACGAAAATTCCGACGCCTTGCCCACCAGCCTACAGTTCCGGATGTCACAGCAGGGGACATTGCAAGCCAATCTCCAGCAAGCTGACCAACAGATATTTTCGCTGAAAAGTCAGCGGGAAAAGCTTTTGGAGATATTTGCCGCGACTGGCCAGATTTCGTCAGTTGGACAACAACCCCAGACACAGGCCCAGCAGCAACTGGCGCAACTGCGCAACCAGATGGACAACCAACTGGGCATCTATGCGGAAGGTAGTCCAAAGATCAAAATTCTTGAAGCGCGGATCAAGCGTCTGGAAGAAGTTGTCGCCACCGAGCAAGCAACCAGTACAGCCTCTTCCAGCGCTCAAACCGGAAATTCAACGCTCGATTTGCAACTGGCCCAAATAGATTCACAGATTTCCGCGCTGGAAGACCAGAGGGCGGTCACTGAGGAGCGTCTTGAAAAAGTGACACAGACGATTGACCGGACCCCGGCCAACGCAATTACCCTGGCGGAGCTGCAGCGTGACTACAACAATATTCAGGGCCAGTATAACAACGCGGTGGCAAGGCTGGCTTCAGCCTCAACCGGCGAAAGAATCGAGGTAACCTCCCAGGGGCAGCGCATTTCGGTCATCGAATATCCGGTCGTCCCAAGTGCGCCGACGAAACCGGACCGGCTGCTTATTGCAGTCGGAGGAACGGCTTTTGGTATTGCGTTGGGGATAGGCCTTGTCGTTCTGCTAGAATTGCTTAATCGGTCTGCCCGCCGCCCGGAAGACCTGATCAACAAGCTCGAAGTCTGGCCGATCGCGGCAATCCCTTATGTCCGCTCGCACGGCGAGATGATCCGCACCCGGGTGGCTTGGGCCTTGGTCATACTGGCGATTTTGATTGGCGTTCCTGCAGGAGTTTGGGCAATCCACACATATTATTTGCCCCTGGATCTGATCACTGAGCGGATAATCGACAAGTTGGAGGTTTATTGGTGACTTCTGTTCTTACTACTTTTGGGAGGGTGTGATGGACCGTCTTCAGCACGCGATTCAGAAAGCCCGTGAGGAACGGGAAGGCCGCCAACACCAGCCGACACCGCTGCGCTTGGAAGAATCTGCCGCCGTCTCCACGCAGGGCAGCGAAGAGCTCTGGCAGACCTTGCCCGAGATCGAGATCAATCCGCGCGTCGTATCCAGAAACCGCCTGGTATCGTATGAGGGTGGTCACGCAGCTTCGCCTTATGACATGCTGCGTACAAAGATGTTGCAGCAGGTCCTGTCCAATGGTTGGCGCCGGGTGGCGCTTACCTCACCATACGCCGGGTGCGGCAAAAGCACGGCAGCTGCCAATCTGGCTTTCAGCCTTGGTCGACAAGAGGATTTGCGGACGCTTGTCATCGATTTCGACATGCGCCGCCGGGGGCTGGCTGAAGTATTGGGCCAAACCGGCAACCATAACATGGCCGATGTCATTCAGGGTGAGGTGCCGTTTCAGGATCACGCCATCCGGCATGGCAACAACGTGATTTTTGGACTGAACTACAGCTCTACCCGCAATCCGGCGGAAATTCTGCAAAGCCGCCGGACGATTGAAACGCTTGAACGGATCGAGGCCGAGTACAAACCCGACATCATGCTGTTCGATACTCCGCCGTTGATGGTCAGCGACGACAGCCACGGGTTTCTGAAGAACGTTGACTGTGCGCTGCTGCTGGCTGCCGCTGAGGAAACCAGTATCAATCATATCGATGTTACCGAACGTCAGCTGGCCGAGCTCACCAAGGTCATGGGGATCGTATTGACCAAATGTCGCTATATCAGCGGGGCCTTTGGCAATGAGTACGGCTCCTACTGATTCGGGCCCGGAAGACGCGGTCATTATCCCGCATTACAACGATGTCCCCAGACTGGAGCGGTGTCTGCGGGCTCTTATGGAGAATGACACGACCGGCACGGAGATTCTGGTTGTAGACAATTCTTCCCCGGTCTCGCTGGACGAAATCAGCGCGGCTTTTCCTGAGGTTCGCTTTATCGTGGAGGCTCAGAAAGGTGCTGCGCACGCCCGTAACCGAGGCGTCGCCGAGACCACGGCACAACGGCTGTTTTTCATTGACGCCGATTGTGTACCAGCCTCCAACTGGTTGGCGGTTGGTCGCGAGATTGCAGACAGGGCCGACCTGATCGGCGGGCGGGTCGATGTCTTCGACGAGACCCTGCCGCCCCGCAGTGGGGCCGAAGCATTCGAGGCGGTTTTTGCCTTCAATTTTCGCCGATATATTGAGGTTCAGGGCTTTTCCGGGGCGGGCAACCTGTTGACCCGGCGCGACGTGTTCGACGCGATCGGCGGGTTTATAAACGGCGTATCAGAAGACCGGGAATGGACAATGCGAGCTGTCTCCCATGGCTACAAACTGGTCTACGAGGATCGGTTTCAGGTCAGTCATCCCTCGCGGCAGGACTGGCCGGCACTCAAGGCAAAATGGCGGCGGACGACGCAGGAGGCGTATAAATTGAGCGGCACCGGAGCCTGGGCGCGCTTGCGATGGGCGCTTCGGGGCGTGGCAATGCCTGCAAGTGCGATTGTGCACACACCCAAGGTTCTGAACAGTAAAAAGCTGGGCTCGGGGAATGAGATCCTGCGAGCCATTGCAACATTGTTTCGGCTCAGATGTCAGCGCATGATCTGGATGCTACGCCAGGCGGCTGGTGGCGAAATCTGATCCAAACCAAAATCAAAAAAGGGCCACCGAAGCAGCCCTTTTAACATAACCATCATTATGTGCGCCTTATTACGCAGTCTTGCGACGCCGAACCATGGCCAATCCGCCTAGAGCGGTCAGAAGCAGCAGACCCCCTGCAGGCAGCGGAACTGCGGCCACGTCGAAATCAAACTGGATTGGGCCACCGTTTGTTGTTTGTTGAGAATTCGCCCAGCTGAACAAAAGGTTCTGGCCCGGTGCGCCGGTGGACGTAAAGATGGTGTTGAGACGGGTCACACCAGATATCACCGAAACTGAATTCAGAACCGTGTTGCTTGCGGCATCAACCCAGCTCATTGTCAGGCCGGTGAATGTTCCCAGGATTTTCGTCGTAACAGACGCCTGAGCGTTCCCGGGAAGAGGCGTGGTCGGCGCGGTGAAATTCACCGAATACGTGCCTGGACCACCAAAAGATGACACGGTGCCAGTGAAGAAGTTGTCAGAAGTGATGTCGTAGCTTCCGTTGGCGGTCACTGTCGTCACTGCACTCGCAGTACTGCTCATCACGAACGATGCAGCAAGTGCGATTGCCATCATTTTTAAAGTTCTAAACATCTAATCCCACCCTCGTAATTTTAGACAACCGGGTTTATGCCAGCTGTTGTACTCATCAACTTAATTTATACATCAACATTCTAACTTTACGAGGATTTTTATTGGAAATGTGGCTTTTTTTGGACGTTGCAGGTCTGAATCATGACCGTATATGTTTCTAGAAGCCGGTTTGTTTCTAAAGTGGGAACAAACGCCCTTCAGTTGTATCTGGCTGATTCGCCGCGAGCCTTGAGGCGAAATGAATCCTCCGCGCATTTGGTTATCGCCACGCGGCCAAAAAGAACACATAGTCGCGCGCCCGTTTCAACCGCCGGGCATTCTTTGCGTCTTTCGGGAGTCCTGCCCCGGCTCCGAAGGTGCCGTCGATATATTTGCTTCAATTCCAGCCAGCGCACCTGATTGTTTCTCACGGCGCGCGTAACAGGCACACC
>NZ_JBXWSL010000133.1:0-4087 GCF_059613425.1 Ruegeria sp. BHSA123
GTCCGAACTCGCTCACCAGCGCATGGCTGGTGCTTCTGGCACTCAGTCTAGCCTCAACGCTTTTGACCCTGATGAAAACGCCTGGCGGACTCATTGCAGGTGGTATCCTGCTCCTTGCCCTGATCAAAGCCCGTGTGATCCTGGCCCGATATCTGGACCTGGCTGAAAGCCCGGGCTGGCTGCGGGGTTTCACCATGGTTTTGACGGGGTTCTCTGCTGTGATCTTCGCACTTTACCTGATCTGAAAAAAGCCGCCCCAAAAGGGGCGGCAGGTTACCAAGCAAAGGGACGCTTAGGTTATTGTGCGGCCATTGGCATCCGCGCGATCTGACAGCGCTGCCACAGCGCCGACAATGCGCCCACCAGATGATCGATATCCTCGTCCGTATGAACGGGTGACGGTGTGATCCGCAGGCGCTCGGTTCCTTTTGGAACTGTGGGATAGTTGATCGGCTGAATGTAGATGCCAAACTCCTCAAGCAGGGTGTCTGAAATGAACTTGCACTTCACCGGGTCGCCGACCATTACCGGGATGATATGGCTGGGGTTGGGCAAATGCGGAATGCCCTCGGCATCCAATCGGGCGCGTACCTGCGCAACACGGGTTTTTTGCAAATCACGCTCGGCACTCGAATGCTTCAAATGCCGGATCGATGCGGCGGCACCCGCTGCAATCGATGGGGGTAGGGCAGTGGTGAAGATGAAACCACTGGCAAAGCTGCGGACAAAATCACACAGCGCGGCTGAGGCCGCGATATACCCACCAACCACGCCGAACGCTTTGCCCAACGTGCCTTCGATGACCGTCAGGCGATCCATCAATCCTTCGCGTTCGGCAATTCCGCCCCCGTGCGGGCCGTAAAGGCCGACGGCATGAACCTCGTCCAGATAGGTCATCGCGCCGTACTTGTCCGCCAGATCGCAGATTTCCTTGATGGGGGCGATATCGCCATCCATGGAATAAACCGATTCAAAGGCGATCATCTTGGGTGCGTTGGGATCAGCTGCGGCCAGTTTGGCGTCCAAATCCGCCAGGTCGTTATGTTTCCAAATCACCTTCTGGGCACGCGAATGCCGGATACCTTCGATCATCGAGGCGTGGTTGAGCGCATCAGAAAACACGATCAGCCCGGGAATTCGCGCGGCCAATGTCCCCAAAGCAGCCCAGTTCGACACATATCCCGAAGTGAACAGCAATGCCGCTTCTTTCCCATGCAGATCGGCCAGCTCAGCCTCAAGCAGAACGTGATCATGCGTGGTGCCCGAGATATTGCGCGTACCGCCAGCGCCTGCTCCACAGCGTTCCAGTGCGTCGTGCATGGCAGAGACCACCGAAGGGTGCTGCCCCATGCCCAGATAGTCATTGGAGCACCAGATCCGCACATCCCGCTGGACCGGTCCGTCGGTTTGGCGCGCGTTCGGAAACGCGCCACAGCGGCGTTGCAGGTCGATGAAAATCCGGTAGTTGCCTTCGTCTTTCAAAGTGTCGAGGCTGTGGCTAAAAAATTGCTCGAAGTCCATCTGGCGTGCTCCCCGGATAACTGAAATTTCGTTGAACCTATGCCAGTGGTTCGCGCCCTTACATGACAATAGTCAAGTTGGAGACCGAGAAAAGGGTGGCACCCCCGCGCTGGCTTTGGCATAGCATGTCACGGGGTTGATCATCCGGGGGTGTTCCCGGAACGGACGAATAAGGGGCTGCCTTCTTGTCACACGAGGCACAAAAGATAGTTGCACGGCAGTCACTGCTCTTGCGAAGCCTGCCAGAGCAACACGTCGATACTCTGCTGCGTCAGGCCGTCTGGCGGCAATACGACCGGGGCGAGACAATCTTTCTGCAAGAGGAAGAAGCCAGGGCCGTACATGTTGTACTGGCTGGTTGGGTCAAGCTGTTTCGCATTTCCCCGACCGGTGCCGAAGCCGTGGTGAGTGTTTTCACGCGCGGCGAAAGCTTTGGTGAAGCCGTTGCGCTGCGCAATGTGCCCTATCCCGTTTCGGCCGAGGCGGTATCTCCCTGCGAGATCATGCACATTCCAAGTCCGGTGCTGCTGTCGCTGATGAAGCAAGATCCGGAAATCTGCGTGTCGATTCTGGCGGCCACATTCACGCACCTGCATTCCCTTGTGGCGCAGCTCGAACAGCTCAAGGCCCAGACAGGTGCGCAGCGTGTCGCGGAATTCCTGCTGAATCTGTGTGATAGCGATGCCGGCCAGTGCGAAGTTGAACTGCCGTATGACAAGATGCTGATCGCCGGACGTCTGGGGATGAAACCCGAAAGCCTGAGCCGAGCGTTTTCGAGGTTGAAACCAGTCGGGGTGAAGATCAACCGAAACCACGCGGAAATTGCAGACATGGATGTATTACGGAATTACGCGGAAAGCGACCCGAGCGAGAAATAGAGCCGTGTGGCTGTTTCTCTGGGCAGTAAACTGGCCATTTCCGGTCTGCGATCTTTCCGGCAATCACTATCCTTACTATTCTTGCTGGATATGCCCTATTCGGCGCGATCCTGAATGGGTGAGGTGATGGAACGCAGACATGACGATTGAACAGAAACTAGCCGGTTATCCCCGCGCGAGACTGATGACAGCTGCCACGCCGGTCGAACGGCTTGATCGTCTGTCCGACCAGCTTGGTCTGGAACTGTGGATCAAACGGGATGATCTGACAGGGTTGAGCTTTGGCGGCAACAAAACCCGGCAGCTTGAGTTCTATATGGGTGAGGCACAGAAACAGGGGGCAGACACCATTCTGATCACCGGAGCTGTGCAGTCCAATTTCGTGCGCACGGCTGCCATGGCTGCGTCGAAGCTTGGGATGGAGGCCGTGCTTCAATTGGAAGAGCGCGTGCCCGATATGGGAGAGCACTATTATTCCTCGGGGAATGTTCTTCTGGCCCGGATTCTGGGTGCCGAGCACATGCACTACCATACCGGAGAAGACGAGGCCGGGGCCGACAATGCCCTTCACGTGCGGGCAGATCAGCTGATCGCTGAAGGCCGAAAGCCATATGTAATTCACTTGGGCATCGATCATCCGCCCTTGGGGGCGTTGGGTTATGTGGCCGGGGCTGCCGAACTACTGGATCAGATCGCCGATTTCGACGTCGCAGTGGTGCCATCCGGCAGCGGTTCGACCCACGGCGGGTTTCTGGCCGGGCTGCGTCTGACTGGCAACACGGCACCTGTTTACGGCATCTGCGTTCGCCGCGACCGTCGCCAGCAACATGCGCGGTTGCAAAAGGTATTGGAACGGTTGGCGGGTATGATGGAGTTTGACCCGGCTCTGGTCATGAAAGACATCCTCACATGGGACGGCGCATTACCTCCTGGATATGGGCGGATAGGCCCGTCCACACGGAAGGCGCTTGCACTGATGGCGCGCGCCGAGGGTATTTTTCTGGATCCGGTCTACTCGGCCAAAACATTTGCGGGTTTGTTGGAATTACGTGAAAACGGCACCATTCAACAGGGTCAGAAGGTTGTGCTGTTGCATACGGGTGGGCAACCGGCGCTGTTTGCATATCAGGAAGAGCTGATCCCGGCCTGAGAGCCATCCGAGAAGCCACTGTATACTAAGTCGCGATTAGCCAGCCAACCCGTGGTTTCGAAGCGCGCCACACGGTGACACGTGACCTATGTCAATGACAGTACCGCGGATGTCGTGTCGGTTGAGCGAACCTAGCCCACCTTAGAATGGGTGGAAGATATGTTCGCAGAGTTGGAGGCTGGATATGGCTGATGGATGCGGCTGTGATCGACACGTGCATATGTATCTGAGCGTGGATGAGGCCCTGCACCGTGGCCTGTCCGCTGCTGATCCGATCACAGAAACGGAAACGCTGCCTTTGGCCGCTGCAATAGGGCGAATATTGGCCCGCGACTGTTTCAGCAAGGTCGATATGCCCGCTTTCGACAATTCGGCAATGGATGGTTATGCGGTTCGAACCGCAGATCTTGGCGATGACGACCTGTTCCAGATGCCGGTGGAGGGTCGCATCGCGGCGGGGGACAGCGGGTCTCATGCTGCACCTGTCGGCAGCGCGGTGAGGATTTTTACCGGAGCGCCTGTTCCTTCTGATTACGAC
>NZ_JBXWSL010000134.1:0-4030 GCF_059613425.1 Ruegeria sp. BHSA123
GCGCGGTAGCCAGATCAGGCGCGCTCAGCACAAAACTTGAATACGCGCCGTAACGCGCGTAATCGAATTTGCGGCCAATCCGGGCACCAAGAAGCCTGTCGCCCATCGCACGGGCCACCGTTTCAACCAGAATGCCCTCTGATGCGTAGGGTGCAAAACCCGCTTTCAGCGATAGAACAGAACGGTCTAGGCCGACCGCTTGAAGGGCGTCCGCAACGGTGCTCGCTCCGGCGAAATCTTCAAGCAGTTCCACAACATGGGCCAACTCGCGAATTGTAACCATGTTTCGACGCATTGGGTTAGTTTGTCGGGAATTGTCCGGTGACACAACCCGTCAAGGCGCTGCACAATCGCCCTGCGACAACGGGTTACACCGCCGTTCCCCCAACCCGTCATCACCAACGAAACCTGTGATTTCTTAAGGGACATGTTCGTGAGTAAGTCTTTTGCCCTCTCTATCAGTCTGTCGCTGACGTTGCTGGCCACGATCTGGGCTCAGGCACCGTATGCGAAGGATATGGACACAACCGTCGACAGTTTAAGTGACAGCCGCGAGATCCCGGTTACCATCGACAATTTCATCCGCGCCGCGACTGATCTTGAGCTGGGCAAATATGTGTCACTGGCCGGAGGCGTGAACAGGTTCTTTCACTTTCGCGAACCGACCCCGGTGGATGATCAACCAACAATCCGGATGAACCGCGACACGCTGTACAGCACCGCTGTTATCGACATCAGCGAAGGCGCAACCCTGACGCTGCCAAATGCAGATGGCCGCTATATGACCGCAATGGTTCTCAATCAGGATCATTACATCGAAGAGGTGTTTCACGGTGGTGGCACCTATGCGCTGGATGTCGAGACTTTTGGCACGCCCTATGTTGTCGTCTTCATGCGCGTGTTGGTCGATGCCGCCGATCCTTCGGATGTGGCCACCGTCAACGCGTTGCAGGACCAGATGCTGGTCGAGGCCGGGTCGGCCCGTCCGTTCATCCTTCCCAATTATGACGAAGCCAGTTTTGAGGGGCTGTTACAGAGCATTCTGGCCCTCGGCCCCTATGTGCCGGACAGTTCCCATATGTTCGGCGCGCGTGATCAGGTTCAGGCGGTCCGGCATCTGATCGGCACCGCCGGCGGTTGGGGTGGGTTGCCCGAGCATGAGGCCTATTACGTCAGTGTAGAACCAAATCTGCCAGTGGCCGAGTATCGCATCGATGTTCCCGCCGAGGTGCCGGTCGGGGCGTTCTGGTCTGTCAGCCTTTATAACGCCAGGGGCTTTTTCCAGCCCAACGCGCAAGGTGCCTATAACGTCAATTCAGTGACAGGTGCGCGCAATGGTGATGGATCAATGACCATTCACCTGAGCGGGTGTATGGATGGGCGGGTCAACTGCCTGCCGATCATGGAGGGCTGGAACTATACCGTGCGGATGTATCAGCCCGGGCCCGAGGTTCTCGATGGGACGTGGAGCTTCCCCCCAGTTCGCCTTTTGAATTAACGGAAAGGATTTCTCATGCGACGTCTTCTTTTTGCCCTTGCGCTGTGTGTGCCCTCGATTGCCGCGTCAGAGGAGGTGCGCATCCACAACCTTGTGCGGGCGGAATCTGACACGATGATCCGGGCAAATCTTGCCGCCAATGGGGTGGGCGTGGGCGAAATCGTTCACGAGCGTACGCTGGTTTCGGCGGATGCTCCGCAGCCGATCATCCGCGCAAATCAGGACACGCTTTATTCCGCCGTGATCCTCGACCTGTCCCAGCCGGTCCAGATCACTTTGCCCGACGGCGATGGCCGTTTTCAGTCGATGCTGGCTATCAGCCAGGATCACTATGCCTTTGTCGAGGCGACGCCGGGCACCTATGACCTGACCGAGGACAATGTCGGCACGCGCTTTGCCTTTGTCCTGTTCCGTACATTCGCCGATGCCACGGATGCCGAAGATCTGGCCAGAGCGCATGCGGCGCAGGACGGGATCGAGCTCAGCGGCGGTGGCAACGGCCCGTTCGAAGCGCCGGACTGGGATATGGAAAGCCTGGCCGAAGCGCGCAAGGCGGTGAACGATCTGGCAAGCGCTGTCGGCTTTGATGCGGCCAATGCCTTTGGCCGCAAGGACGAGGTCGACCCGATCGATCACCTGGTCGGCGCCATCGCTGGTTGGGCAGGGCAACCGGCGACCACGGCCTCGGCCGTGATCGCCAGTGTCGATGCAAATGATGGCGAGACGCCCCATGCAATCACGGTCAACGACGTCCCGGTCGACGCGTTTTGGTCGATCACCGTTTACAATGCCGACGGCTATCTTGAGCCGAACGAGCTTGACCGCAACAGTTACAACAACGTTTCTGCCAAGCCCAACGAGGACGGGTCATACACTATCCACTTCGGTGCATGTGACGATGGCCGGATCAACTGTATCCCGACCCCGCCAAACTGGAATTACACCGTCCGCCTGTACCAGCCGCGCGCCGAAATTCTGGATGGAAGCTGGACCTTTCCATCGGCTGAACGGATCAACTGAACCGATAAGGAGACCGAGATATGCAGTTTTCGACAAAGTCACAGGCCACCGCACTCGCCCTGCTGATGGCCGCAATCCTGGCCTTGCCGCTGCCAGCCGAGGCCCAGTCGCAACGAACGAAGAACACGGTTGGCGGTGCCGTCGTGGGGGCTGGGGTGGGGTACCTCGTATCCGGCAGTGACGGCGCAAAAGCCGGAGCCGTCGTCGGTGCCATCGCAGGCTATCGTAAAAAGCGCTAAGGCCACGCTGCACGTGCCGCACGCTATTGAAGAAATGAGGTAGATCACATGAAACGAGTTCCCCTAACGGCAATTTTCGGGATGTGCATTACAGCGCTGGCGAGCACTGCCTCTGCCGATGCGGAGATGGACGAAATCATCGCCGCAGCTGCACCGTTCATGCATCTTAGCTGCGCCAGTGTTCTTGCAGAGCACGAGGATGACCCCGATCAGGTAAGCCAGATCGTGCGTCTCATGGCGATGGTGTCGCTCTACAACCGTCAGATCGATGTCGTGGCTACCGTCCCGGAAGAATATCTGGGCGACCTCAAGACCGAGTTCGTCGAAGAGCTTGAAGACGCCTGCGACAACGACGGTGGCAGGTTGCTGGCCGGGGCAGTGGACGATGCTGTGAGGGAAACCTTTGAAGAGTTCGAATAATCCGCTGCATTAACAATCGGCCGTCGATTGCGGCGGCCGGCTTCTTGATAGGTCTTTTGCAAAATGAAACGGTGCACGGGCGCAAAGGACCATGCCAAACCCGCTGTACAATGGGTGAGATGCACATCAAGGTGAAGGGCATTTGTGACTAAGCACGATTGCCTCCAGCCGTGAAGAGATTCGCAACGCAGCTGTGACGCTCTTGGCTGTCCAGTTCCAACCGCGTTATCCTGTGTTTCAGAAGAAAGCTTGCTTGTTGTTTTCTCACCCTGGCCTTGCCCAACTCTGGGGCCGAAGCCTCTGGGAAACATGGCGCGATTCAGTGGGATTTCGATTGGGTGAAACTCATTCAGGGCATTACCTTTGTCCCAAAGTAGAAGCAGCTCGCAATTGTGTGGCTTTTTGTTGGTTTTTCTTGACCAGTTAATAAATTTGATACATTTTTCACGATAAAGACCTAAATGGAGCACAAATTAACACGAATCTAGACCGTTTTGTTTGTTCACCGCGATCCTTGGGAAAGAGGTTTCACTTCGGTCCAAGGATGGTTTCAAAGCGGCGGCAATGCTAAACTGGAATTCCTGTGCGGGCTGGTTTTGGCAACCTGATATGGAAAGGTATCGCCCCGACACTTCGCATGTGAACAGCGCATCTTGAGGGTCCAAATCTTTCGAACCGGCGGGCACTGGATGCAAATGACCCAAAGCGCCTCGCAAATGAAGGCGCCCAAAAACGAAGATCAACCAACAGAGGACAACCATGAAACAGAAGAGATCAATTTATGCGGTTTTGGCGTTCGGTTTACTGACGGCGACGGCTGCGGCATCGGAAACGGAACTGACGGTATACACTG
>NZ_JBXWSL010000135.1:0-3871 GCF_059613425.1 Ruegeria sp. BHSA123
GTTGCGCTTGTCTTCCGACTCAGGCTGCCGACCCGCCGACAGTCAGCCCGTCCATCAGCACTGTCGGTTGACCCACACCCACGGGCACCCATTGACCGTCCTTGCCGCAGGTGCCCATACCCGGATCCAAAGCCATATCATTGCCAAGGCCGCGGATACGTTTCAACGCCGAAGGCCCGTCGCCGATCAGCGTGGCCCCTTTGACAGGCGCTCCGATCTTGCCGTTTTCGACCTGATACGCCTCGGTACACGAGAAAACGAACTTGCCGTTGGTGATGTCGACCTGGCCGCCTCCGAATCCAACCGCCCAGATGCCGTCTTTAATATCTGCCACCAAAGCTGCCGGATCAGCGTCGCCCCCCAACATGATCGTATTGGTCATGCGGGGCATTGGCTTGTGCGCATAGCTTTGCCGCCGCCCGTTGCCCGTGGG
The DNA here is from genome assembly GCF_059613425.1 of Ruegeria sp. BHSA123. NCBI lineage: Bacteria > Pseudomonadati > Pseudomonadota > Alphaproteobacteria > Rhodobacterales > Roseobacteraceae > Ruegeria > Ruegeria sp. BHSA123. The sequence goes on from NZ_JBXWSL010000135.1 coordinate 434, forward strand.
CGCAACGCCCATCAGCCGGGCGTTTTGCCGATCCTGCATGTAGCCGGTCAGGATGCCGTCCTCGATCAGCACGGTGCGTGAGCTGGGCGTGCCCTCATCATCCACAGTGATCGAGCCGCGACGGTCGGCAATCGTGCCGTCATCCACCACGGTCACGCCCTTGGATGCAATCTGTTGCCCCATCAGCCCGGCAAAGGCCGAGCTTCCCTTGCGGTTGAAATCGCCCTCTAGCCCGTGACCGATGGCTTCGTGCAGCAAAATACCGGGCCAGCCGGGGCCAAGTGCAACCTCCATCACGCCGGCAGGCGCGGGAACCGCGTCCAGATTGACCAACGCGATGCGCAGGGCTTCGCGCGCCTTGGCCTGCCAGTCGGCCGGGTCGATCAGCCCGCTCAGGCCAACCCGCCCGCCGCCACCGGCCGATCCGCTTTCGCGCCGCCCGTCCTGTTCAACAATGACCGAGACATTCACGCGCGTCATGGGGCGCACGTCACGCACCATCACACCATCGGGTCGCAGAATTTCCACCTCCTGCACGGCGGCTGCGATCATTGCGCTAACCTGAACCACCCGCGGATCCAGGTCGCGGGCAAAGGCGTCAATCTCCCGCAGGGTTTCGATTTTCACCGGGAAGGCGGCAGATTCGATTGGGTCTTCGTCCGTGTACAGGCGCGTATTCGTGGGCCGGGGGGCTTCGGCGAGCGTTCCGCCTCCATCGCCAACCGCCAGTCGCGCGGTCTCGGCAGCACGTTTCAGCGCGGCAATCGATACATCAGTCGAATGCGCGTACCCGGCCACTTCGCCCTGAACGGCGCGCAGGCCAAACCCCTCGGATGCGTCATAAGACGCGGTGCGCAGACGCCCGTCGTCAAACACCAGAGATTCGGATTTCCGACGCTCGACAAACAGCTCTCCATCCTCGGCCCCGTCCGTTGCCGAACGCAATATGGCCAGTGCTTCATCTTGCGGCAGGGCGCTCTCAAAGGGGCGAAACGGGGCTTCAGGCATGGGTAGCGACCTTTCGGGTTTGATCCAGATCAAAAATAGCGTCTGTTTGACGCAAGCATTTTGCTTTATCTACCCGCTGGAATATGGTTTTTAACGCGGCCAAAGACAACGGGAGAGGTGCGACCGATTCACACCTTTCCGTCAGGGACGCAAAGATCAAACGATCAGGACAGAACATGAAGAATGCTTTGATGCTTTCAGGGTTTATGACAGCCCTCTCCAGCCTACCCGCCATGGCTCAGGAGCTTGAGATTATCGGCAAGCCGGTAGACGGCGGCATGGGCTTTCAGCCCGCGGCCACCAGCCTTGCCACAGGAATCCAGAAGCTGGACAGCATGATTCTTGTGATCATCACCGCGGTCTGTCTGCTGGTTGCAGCTTTGCTGGTCTATTGCATCGTGCGCTACAATCAGCGCGCAAATCCGACCCCGGCACGTTTCTCGCACTATACCCCTGTTGAAATCGCCTGGACCTTGGGTCCGATCTTGATTCTGGTGTTTATTGGCGCGTTCTCGTTGCCAGTTCTTTTCAAACAGCAGGAAATCCCGGAAGGTGACATCACCATCAAAGTCGTCGGCAACCAGTGGTACTGGACCTACGAATATGTTGATCACGATTTCGCATTCGACAGCTATCTGCTGGGCCATCCGGCGACCCTGGACGAGGGCGCACGCCCCGCAGATGCGGATGTAACGCCGTTTGTTCTGGATGACGCAATGCGCGCCAAGCTGATCGATGCAGGCTACAGCGATGATGAATGGCTGCTGGCCACGGACACCGCAGTAGTCGTTCCGGTCGGCAAGGTCATCGTGATGCAGGTGACTGCATCCGACGTGATCCACTCGTGGACCATCCCGGCCTTTGGCGTAAAGCAGGACGGTGTGCCCGGACGTCTGGCCGAGCTGTGGTTTCAGGCCGACAAGGAAGGCATCTATTTTGGTCAGTGTTCGGAACTGTGTGGCAAGGACCACGCCTATATGCCGATTACCGTCAAGGTCGTAAGCCAGGAAGTCTATGACGAATGGCTGCAGGGCGCGATCGAAGAATACGCGGGCCTGCCGCAAAGCTATCAGGTCGCCTCGAACTGAGCGCGATAGGGGCGGGTTGAACCCCGTCTGACACAAAACTCAGACTGCGCGGGCGATCCGCGCAGTTTTCGCCCCAAAAGGACCGGAAATGACCGACGCAAGCATCAATGCCAGCACAGTGACCGCCCGGGCGGACGAGGCCGGCTTTGGCGATTACTTCGCCCTGCTGAAGCCGCGCGTGATGTCGCTGGTCGTGTTCACGGCATTGGTCGGTTTGTTGGCGGCGCCTGTTCCTGTCCATCCCTTCGTCGGTTTTTGCGCCATCCTGTTCATCGCTATCGGCGGCGGAGCATCAGGCGCGCTGAACATGTGGTGGGACGCGGATATCGACCGTGTCATGAAGCGCACCAAGTCCCGCCCGATCCCTTCTGGCAAGGTCGAGGAAGGCGAGGCGCTGGCCGTTGGTCTGGCTCTGTCGGGTCTGTCGGTGATCATGCTGGGCCTTGCGACCAACTGGTTCGCAGGCGCGTTTCTGGCCTTCACCATCTTCTTCTATGTTGTCGTCTACACGATGTGGCTGAAGCGTTCGACGCCGCAGAACATCGTGATCGGTGGCGCAGCTGGCGCGTTCCCTCCGGTGATTGGCTGGGTGGCCGCCACGGGATCGATGTCGGTCGAGCCTTGGCTGATGTTTGCCCTGACCTTCATGTGGACGCCGCCGCATTTCTGGGCGCTGGCCCTGTTCATGCGCTCGGACTATGACGACGCGGGCGTGCCGATGCTGACCGTCACCCACGGTCGCCGGGCGACACGTGTCCATATCCTAGTCTATACAGCACTGCTGGCCCTGCTGGCCGTCGGAACTGCATTTTCGGGCATTGGCGGCCCGATCTATCTGACCGTTGCATTGGTTCTGAACATCCTGTTCCTGCGGGGCGCGTGGAAAATCTCGCGCCGGACCGAGGACGATTCCGAGGCCGATAACTTCAAGGTTGAACGCGGTTTCTTCAAGCTGTCGCTGCTGTATCTGTTCCTGCATTTCGGTGCCGTTCTGGCCGAAGCCTTGCTAAAACCCTATGGTCTGGGGGGATGGTCATGAGCCTTCGCAAAGACCACGAGCTGCATCAGCGCCGGTTCAGCCGCAATCTGGGTGTGGGCCTGACGCTGGCTGCCTTTATCGTGATTATCTTTGGCCTGACCATCGTCAAGGTCTCGGGCACTGATTTCAACAGGGCGACGCAAGAGGTTCAGAACTGATGGCGTTGTCCGGTCCTCAGAAAACGGTTGTCCAGACCGTCGGCGTGGTTGTCCTGATGGGCAGTCTCGCCTGGGCATCGGTGCCGTTTTACAACTGGTTCTGCCGGGTGACCGGATTTGGCGGCACCACTGGTGTTGCCGAAAC
>NZ_JBXWSL010000136.1:0-3657 GCF_059613425.1 Ruegeria sp. BHSA123
GCCTCGATTTGCTACAACACGGTTGAGGCGGAAAAGGCCGGGCTGAAGCCGCCGACCTCGTGGAAGGACCTGACTGATCCGATGTACAAGGATCAGGTTATCATGCCGAACCCGAATTCCTCTGGCACGGGGTTCCTTGATGTGTCCAGCTGGCTTCAAATGTTTGGCGAAGAAGGTGGCTGGGAATACATGGATGCGCTGCACGAGAATATTGCGCGCTACACCCATTCCGGCTCGAAGCCTTGCAAACTGGCGGCGGCGGGCGAGATCCCGATTGGTATTTCTTTTGCGTTCCGTGGGGCGAAATCCAAAGCTGATGGCGCACCGCTGGAAATCATTGTGCCTTCGGAAGGCGTCGGCTGGGACATGGAAGCAACCGCGATTGTGGCCGGCACTGCAAATCTGGAAGCCGCGCAGAAGCTGGTGGACTTCACCGTCACCAAAGAGGCCAACGAGATGTACAATACCGGCTATGCGGTCGTGGCGTATCCCGGCGTTGCAAAACCGGTTGAACACTTCCCAGAGGGTCTTCTGGATGCGATGATCAACAATGATTTCGAATATGCCGCCAACAATCGCGCGGCAATCCTGAAGGAATGGCAGTCTCGCTATGACGGAAAGTCTGAAGCGAAGTAATTCCATTGGCAGGAGGGGCTTTTGTGCCTCTCCTGCCCGCCACTCTCTTGTTCCCACCAACACAACCAACTCACCCGGCGCGCACCGGCCAGGATCGGTCGTGCCCGAGGTGCAGATGTGAGGACCTCTCCCGTGCTTCAGAAAACACCACCCGGTGAACTGTATCTCAGCATCCAGAATTTGTGGAAAGCGTTCGGCAGCTTTCTGGCACTCAAGGACATCTCTCTCGAAATCAAAGAAGGTGAATTCATTTGTTTCCTCGGCCCGTCCGGCTGCGGCAAGACCACCTTGTTGCGGGCGATTGCAGGGCTGGATCTGCAGACCAAGGGTACGATTATGCAGGATGGCAAGGACGTCTCCAACCTGCCTCCGTCCGAGCGCGATTTCGGGATTGTGTTCCAGTCCTATGCGCTGTTCCCGAACCTGACGATCGAAAAGAACATCGCATTTGGCCTTGAAAACACGGGCCGCAGCAAGTCGGATATCGCGGTTCGGGTGAGCGAGCTGCTGAACCTTGTTGGTCTGCCGGATCAGGGCAGGAAATACCCGGCGCAATTGTCCGGTGGCCAGCAGCAGAGGATTGCGCTGGCCCGCGCCATTGCAACCAATCCCGGTCTGCTGCTGCTGGACGAACCCCTGTCGGCGCTGGACGCCAAGGTGCGCGTTCACCTGCGGCATGAGATCAAGGAATTGCAGCGCAAGCTGGGTGTGACCACCGTGATGGTGACGCACGATCAGGAAGAAGCGCTGGCCATGGCCGACCGCATCGTGGTGATGAACCACGGGGTGATCGAACAAGTTGGATCGCCCACGGAGATCTACCGCGAACCGGCCAACCTGTTCGTGGCCGACTTTATCGGTGAAATGAACCAGATCCAGTCTCAGGTTACGAAAGGCGGGCGGTTGAGCGTCGGGGAAAAGACCTTTGCCTGCCTCAGCCACACGTTCAATGATGGAACCCCTGTCATTGCGGCCATTCGTCCCGAAGACATCATCCCTCATGAAGCTGGTTATCTTGACACGGGCGGCAATCGGAACTGCATCGAGGTCACGCTCGATGAAATGGAGTTTCTGGGCTCGTTCTGGCGCTGCCGCCTGAACAACGAGCGGTTCGGATCTTCGGAACTGATCGCGGATTTTTCGATCAACGCCGTGCGTCGTCTTGAGCTGGAAGAGGGGTGCAGCATGGTGATTGAGCTTCCCGAGAACCGCCTGATGGCGTTTGACCTTCCGGAGGCTGCGGCATGAGCACGATGTCGACCAATCAGGACACATTGCCTGTCGGGCCGGATATCAGGCCCAGGCTCAGCCGCGATGACATCCTGATGCGCGGAAGCATGATGGTGATCGCGCTCTATCTGATCGTGACACTGGCACTGCCGCTTTACACGATGCTTTCCAAGTCCTTCTCGACCTACCGGGTCGAGCTGTCCCAGTATGAGTTTCAGGTCAGTGATGAAGCGGGTGTGTTCGACGGAACGATCCTGACGGCTGACGAACTGAACAGGCAATTGGGGGTGTATTCCGACACCGATCTGACAACCGGCTCGGACGGGCGTTTGCCGGTGACCGGGTTCTTTCCGGAGTTCAGCTTTCGCAGCCCGGTCATGTACCAGATGCGGAACACGACGGAGGCCGGGCGCTTTCTGGTCGGGTCGACTTTGAACGAAGGCACCGATTGGGTCGAGCTTGATTCCAACACGTTCCGCCGGGTGCAGATGCGGCCGGTTCAAGCGCGGGGTCTGGGCAACTTCATCAACTACTTCTCGACACCAGCCCTGTTCAACTCGATCAAGAATTCCCTTTGGATTTCGGTTGTCAGCACAATCATTACGGTGACGCTGGCGTTCTGGTTTGCCTATGCGCTGAACCGAAGCTGCATGCGGTTCAAGGGGGTCTTTCGCCTGATCGCGATGGCGCCGATTCTGGTTCCCTCGCTGCTGCCGGGCATCGCGCTGGTCTACCTGTTCGGCAATCAGGGGATGATCAAGGAGTTGTTGTTCGGTGCCAGTATCTACGGCCCCATAGGCATCGTGATCGGATCGGTCTTCTTTACCTTTCCACACGCGTTCCTGATCATATCGACTGCGCTCGCGATATCGGATGCGCGGTTGTACGAGGCCGCTGTCAGCTTGCGCTCTACCCCCTGGCGGACATTCTGGACCGTTACCATACCCGGCGCGCGCTATGGCCTGATTTCCGCAGCCTTTGTCGTGTTCAATCTGGTGATCACCGATTTCGGCCTGCCAAAGGTGATCGGCGGCCAGTTCAACGTGCTTGCCGTGGATATCTACAAACAGGTGATCGGCCAGCAGAACTTTGAGATGGGCGCCGTGGTCTCGGTGGTTCTGGTCATCCCCGCAATTCTGGCTTTTGCCATCGACCGGATGGTTCAGTCCAAGCAGGTGGCGCTGCTTTCTGCGCGCTCGGTTCCATATCAGGCAACACCAAACCCAAAGGCTGATCGCATATTCCTGATCTACTGCAGCTTGGTCGGCCTGTTCATCATTGGTCTTCTGGCCGTGTGTCAGTTTGCGGCGCTGATCAAGTTCTGGCCCTACGATCTGAGCCTGAGCCTCAAGAACTACCAGTTCGACAAGATGGATGGCGGCGGCTGGGGGTCGTATTTCAACTCGATCAAACTGGCCTTCCTGACGGCGGTGATCGGCACGACGGTTGTCTTCTTCGGGGCGTATCTGGTGGAAAAATCGAACGGCTTCAAAACCGGACGGTCGATCTTTCAGATGTTCGCCATGCTGCCGATGGCCATCCCGGGCATGGTTCTGGGGCTGTCCTATATCTTCTTCTTCAACAACCCGTCCAATCCGTTCAATGCGATCTACGGCACCATGGCAATCCTGGTGGTTTGCACGGTGACGCATTTCTATACCGTATCGCACCTGACGGCGGTCACCGCTCTCAAGCAGATGGATAAAGAGTTCGAGTCGGTGTCGGCCTCTCTCAAACAGCCAACAATGAAGCTGTTTGCCCGCGTGACGGTGCCGGTCTGTCTGCCTGCGG
>NZ_JBXWSL010000137.1:0-3471 GCF_059613425.1 Ruegeria sp. BHSA123
TTGACCGGGGACTGGTCGCTGAACTGGTCGATCCGGCGGATGTGGTGTTCCACCTGGCGGCGGCCGTCGGGGTCAAGCTGATCATGGACGAACCCAGCCGGTCGATCCTGACCAATGTGGCGGGGACAGAGAACGTGCTGGATGCCGCGCTGGTGAACAAGACGCATACGTTCATCGCCTCCAGCTCCGAGGTTTATGGCAAAAGCACCAATTTCCCCTTTCAGGAAGAAGGCGATCTGACCATCGGCGCCACCCGCAATTTGCGCTGGTCCTATGCCTGCGCCAAGACACTGGACGAGTTTCTGGCACTGGCCCACGCGCGTGAATCCGACCTGCCGGTCACGGTGCTGCGGTTCTTCAACACCACCGGTCCGCGTCAGACCGGGCGCTATGGGATGGTGCTACCGAATTTCGTCAAGTCGGCACTGGAAGGCGCGCCGCTGATGGTCCACGGCACTGGTGAACAATCACGCTGTTTCGGCCATGTCGCCGATGTGGTCGAGGCCATGTGCCGTCTGATGACCCTGCCCGAGGCGCGCGGCGACGTCTTCAATGTCGGCACCGATCAGGAGGTCACGATCCGCGAGCTGGCCGAACAGGTCATCCGAACGACCGGCTCTGCCTCGGAAATTCAATGTGTTCCTTACGACACGGTCTATCCCGAAGGCTTCGAAGATATGCAGCGCCGCCTGCCCGATGTTTCGAAACTGCAGCGTGCCACCGGGTTCCGCCCGATGCGAACGCTGCAGCAGATCATCGATGACATCGTCGCCGAGATGAAGCGCCCGGTTCCCGCATGAGGCCGCCTGCCCCGGCACAGACGGGCCCAACCTCGTGACCGATCTGGTCATCGGATCGGGGCCATCGGGGGTGTCCGTGGCCAAGGCCCTATTGGCGCGGGGGCGACAGGTTTTGATGCTGGATGGAGGGCGCAGACTGGAAGACTCGGCACAGTCCCGCCGTGACAGGCTGGCCGCGGCCGATCCCGAAAGCTGGTCCGCCGATGATGTAAAAGCCTGGCAAACTCCTCAGTTCGACACGCCGCCCGGACAGGTGCGCCGGTTCGGATCGGATTTTGCCATGGTGCCGGGAGCGGAAACGCTGGTATCGCCTGACCGGATCGGATTGCGCGCCTCACACGCCATAGGTGGGCTGTCCAATCTCTGGGGCTCGGCCGTTTTGCCCAACCGCGCCGAAGATATCGCCGACTGGCCGATCGAAATTGACGATCTGTCACCGCATTACCGCGCGGTTGCGGAATTCCTTCCCATCAGCGGTCGGGTGGACGCATTGCAGACTCTGTTCCCCACCCTTTCCATGCAGGATCGCGCCCCTCTGACCCCATCGCCGCAAGCCGAACGGATGCTGACGCATCTGGATCGCCAAGCAGCGAGGCTTGCGAAACTGGGGGCCCATGCCGGGGCTGCACGGCTGGCCGTTGAACCCGGTTGCCAATATTGCGGCCAGTGCCTGCATGGCTGTCCTTGGGGTCTGATTTATGCGTCCGGGCAAACGCTTGACGTCCTGCGTCACAATCCGGATTTCCGCTATCGCACCGGTCTTGTTCGCCAGTTTGATGAACGCCCGGGTCATGTCACGGTAACGCTGGAGGACGGCGAAACCCTGCAAGCCGACCGTATCTTTGTCGCCGCCGGGGTTCTGGAAACCGCGCGTCTGATGCTGGCGTCATCTCCGGACTCCGCAGCCCGCTTGCAACTACAGGACAGTCAGCATTTCTTTCTGCCCAGCCTGCACCACTGGCGCGCGCCGCGTCGCCCGGACCGAAGGCCCTATCACACCTTGCCGCAGATTTTCATTGAACTGGATGACCCCGCAGTCTCACCGCATCTGGTCCACGCACAGGTCTATACCTGGAACGAGTTCTATGCCCATGATCTGATCAATACTTATGGCTCGAAACTGCCCGGATCGGCCCCGGTATGGAGGCTGCTGGCGCAACGGTTGGTCGTGGCGCAGGCGTTTTTACATTCTGCCCATTCCGCCCGGATTGATCTGACGATGGCCGCAGACGGGCGGCTGATCCCGACCGTGCAAGGTAATGACGAAACCGAACAGGTCATGGCGCGCGCCACGGCACGTATGGGGCAGGCCCTGAAGCTGGCAGGGCTTGTGCCGCTGAGTTTCGCCCGTCGCCCCGGCGATGTGGGATCCAGCTTTCACGTGGGCGGCTCGGTTCCCATGGCTAAAACGCCTGGTGCGGGGCAGTCGGATATTCTGGGCCGACCCAAAGGGCTGTCGCGGGTGCATCTGGTCGATGCCTCAAGCCTGCCCAGCATTCCGGCCACAACCATCACCTTTTCGGTCATGGCAAACGCCCACCGGATCGGAACGCTGGCCCCCTGACAGCAACGCTCGCCCGGGATGCTTGTCGGGTGCCGGTTTCAAAGGCTCCGCCCTCTAACGCAGTGGCCAACCTTGGTTTTCCTGCACCATGAGCTGCGCGCGCAAGCGCTGCGCCATAAGCGTCGAGCACGGATGTTTCGTGCCAGATATCCAGAAACGCCTTGCGCGCAGCGGTCCCCTGCCCTGCGCGCCGGTCGGGTTGGTGCTGCAGAGCGCGCATAGCCGCGATCAGATCATCCTCGGTCTCGAACAGCTCCCCGCCCCCGGCCCGCTCGACGATCTCGGGGAACGGGCCCAGCCGCCGGGCGATCACCGGCGTGCCTAGCCGGAAGCTTTCGATCAGGATGATGCCGAAGGTCTCATAACAGACCGACGGTACGATCAGCCCCAGCGCGCCGCGGTAATAGGCGTTCAACTCGTCAGGCGCCTTGCGGCCCAGGAATCTGATCCGGTCATTGCCTGCGGCCTGTGCCTTCAGCTCATCCGCGTAATCGCCATCGCCGAGGATCAGCAGATCGGCATCCGGGTAACGATCAAAGCCCGGGAACACATCCTGCAACCCTTTGATTTTTTCCAGCCGTCCGACAAACAGGAAATAGGGACGGTCATGCGCGGCGGGTTCCGGCAAAGCGTCCTGGTCCAGATCGGGCAGGAAATAGGGCAGCACCTGCATCTCCTGCCGCAGGCCGAACTCACGATGTTTTGCCCGGCTGAATTCGCTTTTGGCGATGATCAGGTCCATGTGATCCAGCGCCCGGTCCAGCGCGCCGGTATAGCGCCACAGCTGCGGTGGGCGTTTGTAGTTCAGCACGCAGCGCAGGCACTGGCGGTCATCGCACAGCTCGCGCCCGTGCCGCCACAGCACATGCGTAGGGCAGACCAGCCAGTGCTCATGCGCCTCATAGATCTTCAGCCCCTCGCCCATTGACAACAGGCCGGGCCCACCGATCAGCGAGGTGTTGTTGTGCCAGATGATGTCCGGTTTCCGCTCGGCCAGTATCGCGCGGATGCGGGCAGCGTGGACAACCGGGCGGCCAAGCTGCTGGGTCAGCAGGTTCGACATCATGCCATTGCGACTGCGCAACCCGATCCGCCGGACCCCGTCAG
>NZ_JBXWSL010000138.1:0-3359 GCF_059613425.1 Ruegeria sp. BHSA123
GTTATCAACCACATGCCCGTCCAACCTCATGCGGGAACTGATCGCGTTTGCGAGGTCTAGATTGTCTTCGACAAGCAGAAATTTCATCGGGCTTTAATACTATTCTCGCGCGTGACAGGTTGATGTCAGGTTGGTGTGTTTTTGTTCTTCCCAATCTGAGCCGCCATGCGGCCCGTTGTCAAATGGGAGGACATCATGACAACTTTCGAACTGGGCCGTCGCGCCCTGATCGCAGCTGTTGCTGCTGTAGGTCTTGCAGGACCCGTTCTGGCTGAAGACCAGCTGGTGGACAGCATCCACTTTCTGATCCCCGGCGGCGCCGGTGGTGGTTGGGACGGTACCGCTCGCGGCACCGGCGAAGCGCTTACCAACGCCGGTCTTGTGGGCACCGCGTCTTATGAAAACATGTCAGGCGGTGGTGGCGGCAAAGCCATCGGCTATCTGATTGAAAACGCCGACAGCAACCACGGGACGTTGATGGTAAACTCTACGCCAATCGTGATCCGTTCGTTGACTGGCGTGTTCCCTCACAACTTCCGCGACCTGACGTTGGTGTCGGGCACGATTGGAGATTACGCAGCAATTGTTGTCGGCAAAGACAGCCCTATCAACTCTATGAGTGATCTACTTGCTGCATTCGACGCCGACCCGGGCAACACGGCCATTGGCGGTGGCTCAGTTCCTGGTGGCATGGACCACCTGGTCGCAGCAATGGTGATGGAAGCCGCTGGGAAGGATGCTCTTGGCGTGAAATACATCCCATATGATGCAGGTGGCAAAGCCATGGCTGCCCTTCTGTCCGGTGAGATCGCAGCCCTGTCTACGGGTTTTTCGGAGGCCGTCGATTTGGCCAACGCAGGTGAAGTCAAGATCATTGGCGTTACATCGGCAGATCGTGTTGACGCCGCCCCAGACGCGATGACCATGAAAGAACAGGGCATCGACACCACCTTTGTGAACTGGCGTGGCTTTTTCGCGGCCCCGGGCCTGCCCGAGGACAAGCTTGCAGCCTATCAGGCCGCGATTGCAAAGATGTACGACACCCCGGAATGGGAAGAGGTTCGTGCACGCAACGGTTGGGTGAACATCCACAACTCGGGCGATGATTTCCGGTCATTTCTTGAGCAGCAAGAACAACAGATTGGTGATCTGATGAAGAAGCTGGGCTTCCTCTGAATCCAACTTGGGCAGAGCGGTAACCCGCTCTGCCATCCCTGACGACGAAAAAAGGAGGGGGTCCCATGGCGCTGGATCGCTGGATCGCGCTCATTCTTCTGGGTGTTTGTTTAACATATGGCTACGCCGCTTGGTTCACGATGGACAGTAGTCTGCCTCCTTTCATGCAAAGAAATCCCATCTGGCCAAGCACTTTTCCCAAAGTGCTGTCGATTTTGGGCATCATCACGGCCACGATCATTCTGCTGGGCTTTGAAAAGGCTGAACCCAGCGAACCTGAAATCGATTATCGGCGGTTGGGCGATTACCATCTTGGTCAGGCGATCATGCTGCTGGTTCTGATGGTCGTCTACGCATTGTGCCTGCGCCCTGTTGGGTTTCTGATCTCAACCTCGGCCTTCCTAATCTTAGGATCATTTATATTGGGCGAACGCAAATGGCATCTCATGTTTCTCGTCGCCCTGATTGCCACCGGTACAGTCTGGTATCTGGTTCAGGAAGTCCTTGGCATTTACATGCGCCCCTTGCCCGGCATTTTCGGAGGCTGACATGCTTGAAGGACTTCTGATTGGCCTGCAAACGGCATTCTCACTGCAAAACCTGCTGATGGTCGTCGCAGGCTGTCTGATCGGCACATTCATCGGAATGCTTCCGGGTCTGGGCCCGATGTCGATCATCGCCATCATGATCCCGGTGGCAATTTCCATGGGTGACCCGTCGGCCGCGCTGATCCTGCTGGCCGGCGTGTATTATGGCGCCATTTTTGGTGGCTCGACCTCTTCTATTCTGCTGAATGCCCCGGGGGTCGCGGGTACCGTCGCGTCCAGCTTTGACGGCTACCCGATGGCCCGTCAGGGCAAAGCGGGCAAAGCCTTGACCATTGCCGCAATTGCGAGCTTTGCAGGTGGCACGTTCGGTGCGTTGCTGTTGATGGTCTTCGCTCCTGCCCTGTCCTCTGTTGCGTTGCTTTTCCACTCGGCCGAGTATTTCGCGCTGATGGTTGTCGGCTTGTCCGCCATTGCCGCTTTCGCGGGAACAGGTCAGGTTGCCAAGGCTATCATAATGACAATCCTTGGATTGATTATGGCAACCGTCGGCGAAGGCGCGCTGTTCAACATGCCCCGCTTCACAATGGGCATCATGGATTTGCAGTCGGGTTTTGGCTTTATCACACTTGCAATGGCCATGTTCGCCTTACCCGAAGCTCTGTTTCTTGTTCTCAAACCCAAGGACCTTAAGGGCGAAGAAGGCGAAATCAAGGACCTGCGCATAAGCAGGGAGGAAGCCAAAGCCATTGCTCCGGTGATTGGCCGCCAGTCTATCCAAGGGTTTTTCATCGGCGTTCTGCCGGGTGCCGGTGCAACGATTGCCAGTTTTCTGGGCTATGCGGTCGAGCGTAACATCGCCCCAAAAGCCGAGCAGGACGAATTCGGCAAAGGGTCAATCAAAGGGCTGGCCGCGCCTGAAACAGCAAACAACGCCGCCTGTACCGGCTCGTTCGTACCGCTGCTGACCCTGGGCATTCCCGGATCGGGTACGACGGCGATCCTGCTTGGCGCATTGATTGCGCTGAACGTGACGCCGGGCCCACGCCTTATGCTGGACGAGCCGCAGATCTTTTGGGCGGTCATCATGTCCATGTTCATTGGCAATCTGGTGCTTCTGATCCTGAATCTGCCGCTGATCCCCTACATTGCCAAAGTTCTCTCGGTGCCGCGCAACTATCTGATCCCCTTTATTTTGTTCTTTACTCTGATGGGGGCCTATATCGGGCAGAACAATGCAACCGAACTGCTGATACTGGTAGGTTTTGGGGTATGCGCAACGGCGTTGAAATTCGCTGATTACCCATTGGCACCACTGCTGATTGGTTTCATCCTCGGCGGCATGATGGAAGACAACTTCTCACGGTCCATGCAGTTGTACGATGGCATCGCCTTTATCTGGGAACGCCCGATGACGCTGGGTCTGCTGGTTATCGCGGCGCTTCTGGTGCTCCTGCCCAGCTACCGCGCGCGCCGTGCACAGGCCCGGGCGGAAGGGGTTGCCGAAGGTGACTGACCCGCTGGCGGGAATACGGGTTCTCGATCTGACCAATGTCCTCGCGGGTCCGTATTGCTGCTACCAACTGGCATTGATGGGTGCCGACGTGATCAAGGTCGAACGCCCCGATGGTGGCGACC
>NZ_JBXWSL010000139.1:0-3480 GCF_059613425.1 Ruegeria sp. BHSA123
TTTGGTTCCGGGTTTCTTTCTCATCTCCACTCCTTGGCGGTTACGATGAGCCAGAAACCCTCTCTTATCAAATCGACCTAAACTGTCCCATTGGTGCTGACATCAGACAATGCCATTTGTCGTGCGGCTGGGGCCGGTCTCGTCGGATACAATCGGCAAACTGAGACCCTAAACGGTTCACCCAAAGGCGAATGGCTTCGCGGCTGACGATCACGCCGCGCTCCCCCAACAAACCCTCCACATCTGCCGAGCTGAGCGCAAACCGATGATATGCCCACGCCGCATAAGCGATGATTTCGCGAGGAAAACGGAAGCCTTTCAGCCGCAGCAATGAAGTCGGTATGGTCATGTTACGCGCTATCCGAAAAGGACAGCGCGATCAACTTGGCAATGCCTGTTGCTCAATTCCTAGTTTGTGGGCCACGAGAATTGTTGACAAGGCCGTTATGCAAATGCTGTTTTCGTCAAAACCAAAAAGGTCATCATCCCCAGCGGTGGCAGGGTTCTTTGCTCTCCGACGGTCAGTACATCCTCTTGCAATACTGTGTCGATTTCGAAATCAGAATGCCAACCAATTGTGTTTGCAAGCGGGGCAAAAACCCGTTCAAGGGAAGCAATCAAACCCCGCTTTCGTTGGAAGTGGTTGGTGATTACCACTCTGCCGCCCGGTTTGCAGACCCTCGCTATTTCTGCCATCACCCTTTCCGGTTCGGGAACGACGGACAGCACATGCATCGCCGCAACCGTATCGAAGTGGTTGTCCGGAAAATCAAGCGAGCGGGCATCCATTTGCCGCAGCTCCTCGACGTGACTCAGTGATTGGGCTTCCACTTTGTCGCGGGCCTTTTTCAGCATCTCCTCGCTGAAATCGATCCCTGTCACCTGCATCTCGGGCTTGTAGTGTTCCAGTGACAGACCAGTGCCCACGCCGACCTCCAGTACTTTGCCCGGGTGTCTATTGATATAGTCAACCGCGTGCTGCCGCCCAACACAGGTGATGGCTCCAAACGTCTTGTCATAGACGGGCGCCCATCGAGCATAGGAGTTTTGAACGGCTTTTATGTCCATATCAGGTCCTTAACGGTTAGAAGAGACTTCCTTGCCACGCCAGGCCCAGGCAACCGTTCCCACATATCCAACGCAAAGCGCGATCAGCGTGACCCAGGGATAGGTCAGCAGCGCCGCGCCAACAACAGCGACCCCGATGAGAAAGTATTTTGCATTCTCGCGCGAGATCCGCGTCGTCTTGAAAGACCAGGTTGGTATCCGGCTGATGAGCAGCAGACCGATGACCACCATGTAAAGACAAATCAATATGCCGGGCAGCAGCGGGGCATCTGCAAAAGCGAAGGAAACATACATTGGCAGCATCACCAACAGCGACCCCGCAGGGGCCGGGACCCCTTTGAAATAGGCATCGTTCTGATCACAGGCTTCGGATTTGCTACCCACGTTGAAACGGGCAAGGCGCATCACGCAGCATACCGCATAAAACAGGACGGCAAGCCACGCTGCGTTTTGAATATCCTGCAAGGCCCAAAAATGAAGAACGAGCGGCGGGGCCACTCCGAAGTTCAGAAAATCTGCGAGTGAATCTAGTTCCGCTCCGATTTTGCTGTCACTGCTGAGCAGGCGCGCAATACGCCCGTCCAACCCATCCAGCACGCAAGCAGCAATAATGAGCTGCACCGCAAGCACGTAATTGCCCTGTACACCAAATCTGATCGCCGTCAGGCCCGCGCATATAGCTGTTATGGTCAGCGCATTGGGCAACAAATGGATCAGCGCGAACCCGGTCTCTTCCTGCTTAGATGGTTTTGCCACAGATCCCACCACCTATTTTTGTTCAGGTGTGCGCAAACTAGCTAGGACGGTTTCGCCCGCAATCATCGTTTGCCCGACACGCACCTGTGGCACGACACCATCAGGAAGATAAACATCCAACCGAGATCCGAACCGGATCAATCCAAACCGTTCTCCGGTTTGCAGCTTGTCACCGGGTTTTACGAAGCAGACGATCCGTCTGGCAACTAGGCCCGCAATTTGGACAACAGCCAGATCCTGACCGTTTGCCATACGAATACGCAAGCTGTTGCGTTCGTTGTCGGCACTCGCCTTGTCCAGGGATGCGTTGAAAAACTTGCCGGGGCGATAGGCAACAGCGGCAATCTCACCTTCAACTGGCGTTCGGTTTACATGGCAGTTGAAGACGCTCATGAACACGCTGACACGGGTAAGCGGCGCGTCGGGCATCCCAAGTTCGCTCGGAGGTACCGCTGCTTCGATCAGCGAAACCACCCCGTCCGCCGGGCTGACGATCAAACCCTCTTCCGTCGGCGGCACCCGTTCCGGGTCGCGAAAGAAATAGTAACACCAGATCGTGAGACCGACGCCAATCCAACCCAGAATGTCAGAAAGTAAAAACAGGCCGACAGCTATTGCGGCAAAGATTGCGACAAACCGAATACCTTCAGGGTGCATCGGTTTGATGAACGTATCGCGCATGCGCATCGCAAGCTTTCCCCCGATAAATTTATTGCACTTTCATAGGAGGATTGGTGAGGAACGCAAGTGTGACGAGCGCAGTCAGTTCATCCTTTGACGATATCTGATGCACAAACCTGTTTCGGCCAGTGCCGTCGCTTCTGGCCGACGATGCGTCCCTTGTTCCAGGTTGGTCGAAATGTGCGGACGGCTGGTAAGTTTGGGGTCGTTTACTCTGATCCACCAATCCGCCATCCTCTTCCAAGTGGCAATCCAATTTTACTGAACGCAGTGAGCCTCCCCAACTGAACTGGTCCACCGTTATGTTTAGGAAACGGAGGACCACGAATGGCAAACAAGCGACCGAAGCCGGAAGAGATTGTCTCGAAGTTGCGACAGGTTGAGATATTGATGGGGCAAGGCATGTCCCGCCTGGATGCAATCCGGCAGATTGGTCTTGTTGAACAGACCTATTATCGCTGGAAGAAAAAGTACGGCGGAATGGGTACGGATCAGTTGAAGGAACTCAAGCGCCTTCAAAAAGAGAATGAGCGTCTTCGAAAGGCCGTCTCGGATCTTACCCTGGACAAACTGATCCTGACGGAGGCGGCCAAGGGAAACTACTGAGCCCCGCCCGTCGCCGTGCCTGCATCAACCATGTGCGCCGCAAACTGCGTGTCTCAGAACGCCGGGCGTGTCGTGTCCTGAAACAGCACCGATCCACACAGCGAAAGCTGCCGAAAGGTCGAACTGATGAGAAGCGCCTGGTGGCGGACATGATAGAATTGGCCCGCCAGTATGGCCGCTACGGTTATCGCCGGATCGCGGCTTTGCCGAGAGATGCGGGCTGACAGGTGAATGACAAGCGCGTCGAAAGGCTTTGGCGGACCGCGTTGCACGAATAGCGCTTGGGCCGCATTTGCCCCTTTCCCCGGTTCGTTATGCGACACGTTCATAGGTCGCACGACCTAGACGGGTCATGCGGTTGAGGGCTTT
>NZ_JBXWSL010000140.1:0-3251 GCF_059613425.1 Ruegeria sp. BHSA123
GCTGTCCGGTTGGGTGGTTGTGGTGCTTGTCTGAGTGCTTCCGCTGTCCGGTTGGGTGGTTGTGGTGCTTGTCTGAGTGCTTCCGCTGTCCGGTTGGGTGGTTGTGGTGCTTGTCTGAGTGCTTCCGCTGTCCGGTTGGGTGGTTGTGGTGCTGCCGGAAGAGGGAAGGGCGGTTACAGATGTGCTGCCAACCCAGGTGTCATAGGAAAACGGAGATTGAAGCGCTGTCATATCCGAACCGGCATCCAGATTATCAGCGACACTGCCGGGCTTGACGCTGAACTGATTGTATCCGCCCTGCGCCTCAGTCGCGAAATACGTGAACACGTTGTCGTAGTCTGCGCTCTGGACATATGCATTGTTCGTGACGCTCCAATCCGATTGTCCACTATATCCCGAGACGCTCGAAACAATGTTCTGATCGATCGTAACGTTTTGCGACCCGCCCGATACATTGATCTTCGGAATGGAGACACCACCGGTAAGCGATCCCTGAACCGCCAGAACCGAATTGTCGGTGATCGTCAGGTCCTTTGCCCCGGCCACGGTGATCCCGTGCGTGTGCCCATTGTAGATGGTGTTATTGTCGATCAGCACATTCGTGTAGAACATGGCCGGATCGTTCACATTGGTCCCACCGGTCCCCATGAAAATCGACTGGGCGTAGTCACCCGACCCCATATCCAGCACATTCCCCTGGATGATGATGTTGCTGCTTGGGCCAAGCAACTTGGAAAACTGGATAAAATCCCCATGGTCGCCGGAATTGAGCGACCGGTTGAAATCGTGGATGTAGTTGTTTTCGATAACAACATTCTGAACGCCATCGAAATACATCCCGTCCGACCGGATCGAGTGGATGTTGTTGCCCGAAACCGTCACGTCGGAACTGGAACCAACATTCATCGCCTTGTACCAGTTCAGGAACTCGCTGTTGGCGACAGTAATATTCGAACTGCCCCGAACGTGCAAACCCATGCCTGTCCCATAACCATCCACTGTCGCAGACACGCCTTGGGGCAAGTCACCGGAAAAGACCGAATCCGTGATATTGATGTTCGAGCTGTTGGCGATCTTGAAAGGCGTATAACTTTTCGACTGACCATTGTAAGTGTAATCGAAAACTACACTATCGAAAGTAACGTTTGAGGCCCCATCCAAACTTAATTCCGAGATTTCGGCGGGATTGTTGGGGTCAGCTGATTTGATCGTGAGGGTTAAGGCATATTTCAATTTTATATCCAGCCTGCCGTAGTCGCCCGCTGCAAGTAGTATCGTTTCCCCACCTGAAGCCTGTGAAAGAGCCTGGTTCAGCTCTGCCGCAGATGTTACCGTGATTGTCGTCGACATGTTTCACCTTCTGTTTCATAGGCGCTGTGAGTGGCAGCGCGCGAGATCCCGCTCACCCAGGACGGATGGAACAGTCGCACGAAGGCAACAGATTGGCCGGAATATGGCTATATTTGGAAATTGTTGCCCGTATTGAGACAGTTGTGCCTCACTTCCTTCATTTCCGAGCGAACTCGATACTCGACACTAGGAATTGTTCCACTTCCCTTGGCGGTCATCTCGATTTTGACGAATTGCCCCCAAGGGGGCAACAATGAACACATAATTGCCATTATTCAGGCGTGCACCCGCGTACTCCGGGCTGACATCAGCGATGATTTGCCAGATTCCGCTGCGTCAACCAGGCAAGACACCTTGATCTTCAGGCCACGAGCGTCCGGGAAAAGCTCTGCCACCAGCGGATCGGCGTTATTTTATGCAACCCGGAGCGCTTTTCACCTTGGCCTGCCTTAGATTAACAATTCACCAAGTTTGACGCCGTCATGGACAAAGTCCTGCCTTGCTCCTAACATTGCTGCCATCGCGGAAGAGATGAAAAGCGTGCCCCTCATGCGAAGCAAATTTGGCCTTTTCGGACTGCTGTCCTGCTTCTGCGTTTTCCAACTGGCTGTATCGGAACCGCTTTTTGCTGCGCCCGCCTGCACCGGACCGAAGATCACTGCTATGGGACCGACTCAAAAAGACGGGCAGTCGATCGATACTGCCCCGAAACTCTCCGCCGCGCTCCGAAATGCTCAGGGTGGTGAAACTTTCCTGCTGGCAGGTGGAAACTTCGGCGTCCTAAAAATCAACAAACCCTTTCACAGCCCTGTCACGATCCGCTCGGCAGATCCCGCGACACCGGCCTGTTTTACCGATCTGCGCCTGAACGGTGCTGCAAAAGTCTCTCTTACCGGACTGGTCTTCGACTATGCCTTCTCGCAGGGCGACAAAGATGCCATCAGTCGCTTTAACATCAACAAGAGCAGCGACATCATCATTTCAGACTCTGTATTTGACGGAGACTATAAAGCCGGTATCGGGCACGGCCGCGGACTGCACATCATGAACAGTGTCGGGGTCACCTTGTCGGGCAACGTGTTCCGAAAATGGTGGAAGGCCGTGACCGGGTCCTATGACATGAACCTGACTCTGCTCCGCAACCAGATATACGACATCAGAGCCGACGGAATGATGTTCACCGGAATTGACGGCCTGCGGATCGAAGGGAATTGGGTACACAGCTTTCGTGCCAGTTCTGGCCGCGATCACCGGGATATGCTTCAGATCACACGCAGCTCCAACCGCCGTAGCACAGACATCGTGATCCGGGACAACATCTTTGACATGGGGGCAGGCGACTATACGCAAACGATTTTCATGGGCAAAAGCGGCAAGAACCTGAGTGATCCGCTTTTGCGTCACCAGAATGTCCTGATCGAAAACAACGTCATCTATAACGCCCATACCCACGGGATTTCCGTCACTGGGGCCGACAATCTTTCCATCCGCAAGAATTCGGTGATCCGGGTACCGCTGGCAAAAGGTGGAAAGAACACAACACCGCGCATCAATGTCTGGGCATCGACCTACGTCGTCATCGAGCAGAACGTTGTAAGCCAGATCAACGGCAACCCCAATCAACCGGGCTGGGCCGTGCTTAACAATGCAATAGTTCAGAATACCTCGCCTTCCAAGCCCGGGTATTATGATCGCGAGTTCATCTACTATGCTACGGGCGCAGCCAACGGGTATAATGAATATGGCGTCCGCCCGGGCAGCCAGATCGACAGTCTCAATGCCGGATCAACACTTGTTAAGCAGTATCCTACTCGCTGAAGAGCGCCCTGATTGTCCGAAATGCGGCGGGTTTCTACTCAAGATCCGCAGCCGCAATAGGCCCTCGCATGACAACGAGGCGA
>NZ_JBXWSL010000141.1:0-3260 GCF_059613425.1 Ruegeria sp. BHSA123
GCAGCGGCCAGACCAGCCGGTCCGGCGCCGAGGATGATGATTTCAGGCTTGTCGCCATTGGGTCGGGAAACATCCGTCACTTGCACTCTTCCTTCTGGGAACTTGCCGGGGTGCTGAACCGCATCCCGGACATGGTCAGAACCAGCGCGCCTAACCCGCCCGCCGTGAACAAAACAACTTGCCAGACCAGCCCGGCGGCCACGACCGCGGCGGCGCTGGCACCAAAGGGGGCCAGAAAACCGGCCAACGTCGCCTCGCGCAGGCCCAGCCCGTTCAGGGATACCGGCAGCACGGCAATGATCTTGGCCAGTGGCCAGGCGAATATCCATGGGCCCGCCGCCACATCGACCCCCGCCGCAATGGCCAGCCACCAGGCCAGCAGGATCAGCAACAGCTGAATCAGCACAGATGCGATGAAAGCTACAGCCAGCGTTCCGGGCTTGCGCCCCATCCCGGCCAGCGCCTCGGCCAGACGATTGGCAAAGCCCTTGCCGGGCAGGGACGGCACATAGCGCCAGGGCAGGGGCAGCAGGCGCGGCAAAGCTATCATCCCCGCCAGCGCCGCCAGCAAGACCAGAGCTACAGGCCAGATCATATGCCCGCCCGCAGCGCTTTCCCATGTCAGGACTAGCCCCAGACAAGAGAGTGTCAGCAGGGCCACCATGTCGATCAGCCGATCCACGGTTGCGCCCGCAACAACCCGCGCGCCGTCCTTCATTGCCGCTTGCGCCAGGCCTGCGCGGACCGTGTCACCTCCGATTGCTCCGGGCAGGCACAGATTGGCCGCCAACCCGGCAAAATGCGCCCGGATGGCCAGCGGAGCCGCAAATCCGTGCCCCAGAAGCAGCCACCATTTCAGCGCCGCCGCGACATGGGCCAGCAGGAACAGGACCAGCACGCATAGAAATACCCAGATCGGGATTGCCTTCAGCGCGGCCACGATTGCATCAGCAGGCAGAATCCAGAACAGGATCGCCAGCACCACGACCGATCCGGCAACCCGGATCAGCCAGCGCCGTTGACTTGGATCGGAAAGCATACCGCCGCTCCTGTCAGGGTCTCAGATGCAGCCGCGAGATCATGTCGGCGATCAGCCCCAGCGACCAGATCATGATCGCCGCCAGGAACGAGAACACCGCCGTTTCACTGAGGTTCCAGTAGAACATGTCGATAATGAATTTCACTGTGCCCAATGTGAAAAACGCCAGACCCAGCGGGATGAACACCCGCAGCGGATTGAACAGCGTGCTGATGCGCAGGATCAGGATGACGAAGTTCAGGAAATCAATCGGCCGGATTTTCGACTTGCCCACCCGTTTGCCATATTCGATCGGCGTATAGATCATCCGCTTGCCATTCGAGGTCATGCACAGCGTGATCGTGGTGGTGAACGAGAAGTTCTGCGGCAGCAGCGGCAGGAATGGGATCAGCTCGGATTTGCGGAACACGCGCAGGCCCGAGTTCAGATCGTTGATCTTGCGCTCGGCCAGGAACGACGCAAAGGCGAACAGGAATTTCTTGGCCGGCCTGCGCAGCAGCGGCACGTTTTTCATCGCCGCCCCCCGGTCGCCGACCACCATGTCCTGATCGCGGCACATGGCCAGCATGCTTGGCAGATAGCGCGCAGGATAAGTGCCATCGGCATCAAGGATGGCGACATAGTCATATTGCGCCATCCGCACGCCACGCTTGAGGCTGGCACCGTAGCCTGAATTCACATCGTTGAAGGTGACGGTGGCTCCGCTGGCTTCGGCCTCGGCGCGGGTATTATCCTGGCTGGCATCGTCCACCACGATGATCTCGTAGGGGATGCCCAGCGGTTCAAGGTGGGTGCGCACATCCTCGACCGTGTGGCGCACGGCGTTTTCTTCGTTGAACGCGGGGATGACCACGCTCAGTCTCATGCCTGATGTGTCCGGCGCGGTTGCGACACCGTCTGCGTCAATCGGCTCTGCGACTTTGTTCATGAAAACAAAAACCCTTTACATTCACAATCTGCTCGACCCTCGCCAACCAATATTATGTGCATGGCGAAAAGGGCGTTGCCGGATAAATTTTCTGCATCACACATGGTATTCGAACACGTCATGCCTGAACATAGACAATAAAGTTGACCAAATTAGACCGTTTCGAAGTCAAGATTGGTGCGTATTCGGATTGCATATGGCAGGCTGGCCTCTCTCGACAATTGATTTACCACACCGGGCGTCCAAGACGGAAAGTGACGGTTCTTTCACTCCCGTCCGATTTTTTCAAACGTGCAACAACATCGTTCGCCGTTTCGGAGGGATCGAGCTGGAACTTTGCCCAGACGGCACCACGTTTTGGCGTCAGCTCGACGGGCTGTAACGTGCCGCCGTTAATCTCGATCTGCGCCGCACGGACGTCCGGTTCATTGATCCGCATTTCAATATCAATCGACGTATCGCGCCTGATGGGCTCGCGCAGCAAGAGAGCCACCGAACCCGAGGCATCAGCCGGGAGAGTCCGCGTACGGTACGCGGGAGGACCGTAATTCAGGTATCCGCCAACAAGGGTGCCCAGAAGCAGCAGCAGATACGCCCATCGAAATATTCCCATCCCACGCCAAATACGTCTGAGCGGACCATGGTGTGAAGCATAGGGTGCCAACCGGCCCGCAAAAATCAAAGCTCCTGTGAGTGCGACGCCGGTCGCCACGATCCCCAATACCAGCCAGAGCACCCGCGAAAAGGCACCGCCCCAAAACCCGTAGTGAAGCTCATCCACCATGGGCCTCCAACGCGCCATGCCGGTGCTGTCATCCGGCGTGAATGCACCCAGAACCTCAAGGGTTAGCGGATCGATGACCACGGTGCTGGTACCTCGGATGTGGGGGATGCCCGGCAGATGGCCGGAAATTCTGAAACTGTCCGATTTGTCACGGGGAAGGGTCAGGACCTGGGGTTCGAAACCCGGAAAGGCCACGCGGGTCTGCGCTGCAGCCCTGTCCAAGGTAGAGGCGGTGAAATCAGTGGGCAGCGCGGTTGCCCGCACAGCGGGTGGCTGAGGTTTCGGGGTGGTGCCATAAATGCCTGACTCGTGCAAAAAAAAGAACAAACCGGTCAGCGCACTGATCAACAGCAGAGGTGTCGCCCAGAGGGCAGTCAGGCGGTGCATGCCTCCGGCCCATTGCCGGGTGCCGCCTGCCCGACTGGGCCACCGGAAAATTCCTTTCCAAAAACGCCGGTAGGTGATGAGGCCGCTGACGATCTGATACAGAAGCACAACGGAGGTCGCTG
>NZ_JBXWSL010000142.1:0-3036 GCF_059613425.1 Ruegeria sp. BHSA123
GTTTCATTGGGTTGGGTTCTCCGTAGGAAGCGCCAGGACAAGCGCCAAGGCGCCGAGTTTCAGGATGCAGGGAAGGACGGCATAAGAGATGTTCAATGTATTCAGGGCCTCAGTGCTGTTTGTCGCGCCGGGTCTAAAGCCACTGCTTTCCAGCACGGGCAGAACAGCGAAAGCGGCCACAGCAAGGCCAAGTTTGCCCGCAAAGGACCAGATGCCAAAAGCTAACGATGCCTTTAGACCCGCCCGGGTCAGCGCCACCGAAAACATAGCCGGAAGGATAACCATATCGGCCCCCAGGGCGGCGCCGGATGCCAGGCAGATCACCGCAAAGCCAACCTGACTGCCGGGTGTTAGGAACGCGGCCCCGACAAAGCCGAGGATTGCCAAGGGCATGGCGACCAACAGCGTGGCCTTCGAGCCCATTCTTTGGCTCAGACGGGCCCATAGCGGCACGCTGAAACCTGCGCTGAGAAAGAACAGGATCAACAAGGGGCCGGCTTTGCCCGGCAGTTGTAAGCGGTCTTCCACGAAAAAAAGAAACAATGTCGAGGTAATGGCAACAGGTAGGCTGTTGACCAGTGCCAACACGAGAAGTCTCAGAGCGCCAGTTTGGCGTAGCGCACCAAGGGACATACGGTCGCCTTCGATGGGTTCGCGACGCCAGATCGGCAGGGTGATCACGGCAACGACAAGGGCCAGCGCTCCAAGAAACAGGCCAAACGCTTCGTATCCCTGACCGGTGGCCCCAAGGGTGACAAGGAAAGCCGGTGCAATGGCGGCAATCACCACGCCAGCCAGCATGCCACCCTCACGAAACGCCGCCAGCGTCATCAGAGAGCGTGGCGTCGGTGTGGCTGCCAGAGTGGCGCTGCGTCCATAGAGCAGGATCATGCCAAGACTGTAGGCCGAGAAGAGCAGAACAAGGATTGCCACCAGACGTGGCATCGCGTTTGGCCCCGGTTGAGCGGTGAATAGCAATGGAAAGCCGATCGCCAGCCCAAGCGCCGCGGCGCTGGCAAACAGGATTTGTGCCCGTGGCCAGCGGTCGATTGCCCAGCCAATCAGTGGGTCCTGAACAAGATCGACCAGCCGGATGACCAACAGGATCGTGCCAATTGCCCCCAGCCCGATGCCAAGCTCGACCGAAGCAAACCGCGGCAAGTGGATGTAAAGCGGAATGCCAGCCGCGGCCAGCATCAGCGCATAGAGGCTGACACGCGGATAAAGCATCACTCGCCCTTCAGTTTCCGGGTGAAGGATTCCGAACGTGTGTTTTCGCCAAGAAAGATCGACATGAACCTGTTCTTGATCCTAGGATGGCTTAGCGTGCAAACCCGTTTTCCATTGTGCCAGAACCCGATTTGGTTTGGCCCCTTGGAGATGGCGACATAGCGGTCACCCTTGCGTACATCGTTGAAACACATTTCCAACTGGCCGCGCGCCGGCAGGGTGGCCCCGGTACGGCTCAGTTCGCGCATGGTGGCTTCGACCAGATCAAGTTCTGTCAGGTTGCGGAGGTATTTCAGCTCGAGCCCGAAATCCTTGCTCCAGTCCAGAGGTGCTCCGGACTTGGTGAAGAGCTGAGCTTCGTAGAGCGGGAGGCCTATATAACGAAAAGTTGCCGTGCCGCGCGTTTCGGCATCGGGCAGCACAGATTTGATTGCGGACGCCTGCGTACCCGTGGGCGACGCGAGCAAGGCAAAAGCAAAGACAAAACTACGCATGGGCCATCTCCACTTGAACGACATTGGTATGCCCCACGGCAAAGGACGCGGCACAGATCTCGAGATAGTACTGCCAGTTGCAGAAGAAGCTCTCGCCATATCCAAATTCCGAAACGCGACGCTTTTGCGCGGTAAGGTTATTGGCCCAGTTCCGACAGGTTCGGGCATAATCCTGCCCGAAAGCAAAGCTGTCGCAAGCTGCGAATCCAATGTTACTGGCTTGGGCCTCGATAACACGGTCCGACAGCAGCATGCCGCCAGGGAAAACGTATTGGCGGATGTAATCGGACGAGGACTTGTATGTGTCAAAAAAGCTGTCTTTGACGGTGATCGCTTGCAACAACACGCGCCCACCCTCGGCCAAGCTGCGCTTGAGCATGGCAAAGTAGCTGGGCCAGTAGCGCTCGCCCTCGGGGGTGCGCAGGATCAGCTGCCCGTCATGCAGTCGCTCGCAGGTCGATAGAAAATTCGATTTCAGAGCCTTGTTGATTAAGCGCATTTTCCATTCCTGTGATTAGGTGACGTTCATTCAGGGCGCGCACGACGCGCATTGCACTGGCGATACCGTCCTCGTGAAACCCGTGCCGGTTCCATGCTCCGGCAAACCATGTCCGGTTGCGTCCCTGCATTTCCCGAATGTCGCGCTGTGCCTTGAGCGCTGCCTTGTCAAACATTGGGTGGGCGAAGTTCGCTACGTCATAAACTTTGTCCTGAGGGATCTCGGTCGACGGGTTCAGGGTGACGAACAGGGGATCGGATTCAGGGATATTCTGCAGCCTGTTCATCCAATAAGTGAGGCCGATGTCGCCATCCTGCGACCGGTACGCCCAGCTCGACCAGCAGGCGCGCCGCCGGGGCATCTGATTTTCATCACAATGCAGAACAGCCGTATTGGGTTGATAGCGGATGTTACCAAGAGCGGCGGCTTCGGCGTGTGTCGCGTCTTGCCCCAAGATCTGGAGGGCCTGGTCCGAATGGCAAGCCATGATGATCTCGTCAAAAGAAGCCGATAGGCCCT
This sequence comes from Ruegeria sp. BHSA123, assembly GCF_059613425.1. Taxonomy (NCBI): domain Bacteria; kingdom Pseudomonadati; phylum Pseudomonadota; class Alphaproteobacteria; order Rhodobacterales; family Roseobacteraceae; genus Ruegeria; species Ruegeria sp. BHSA123. The sequence goes on from NZ_JBXWSL010000142.1 coordinate 2,743, forward strand.
TGTCAGCAAAGATGCGCACTTCATGCGTGTCGCGCTGGACATGCCGAACCGGTGCATCGGTGCGAATGACACAGCCGCGAGCCAGAAGCGCGGATTCCAACCGGCGGACATATTCGATGCTGCCACCTTTCACCGTCCACCACTGATGTTCGCCAGAGCCGGCTAAAAGTGCGTGGTTGCGGAAGAATTGTACCAGCGATTTCGCCGGGAATTGGTCTATATCTTCAACCGGGGTTGACCAGATCGCTCCGCACATCGGCATCAGGTAGTTGTTGCGGAACCAATCGCCGAGGC
>NZ_JBXWSL010000143.1:0-2998 GCF_059613425.1 Ruegeria sp. BHSA123
CGGTCGGGTCGAGAGCGAAAACATCGGATGCTCCATCGAGCCCATATCTGTCTTGGGCAGCGCATCGAAGATATCGCATACAAAAAAATCACCCGTTGGGTGCCGGTCGGGCAACAACGCCCCTGACCCGCTCATACTGCCCTGCCCATATGTCCTGCCCGAATCTTTGTTCGTGGTTTTATTGACGCCTACCGTAGAGTTATCCACAGGACGCGTAAAGCCGCCGGAACGTGGGATCAGAGTCACTGCAACGTGGGATCAGAGTCGCCTGATCGTGGGATCAGATTCACTGTAGATATAAAAAATCACAAAAATCTCTTTTTTTTCTTATGCTTAAAGGGAACGCGGCTTACCCGTAACTAATAATATAACAGGATTCTAACTGGATATTTTTTGACCACACACCCTGAATACGCCCCTCAAAAGGAATTTACCCCTTATTTTTGCTTAGAAAATTCGGTTTTGTGCTCACAATGCTTCCACGTGCCCCATTTTGTGGTATATTGACCGAAACATAGCACATGAGCAGATTTTCAATGCGAGCAACACCGTCCGAAGGGCTTCCCCCTTATTTCAATATCGATCCCGATCTGGCCCATGCTGAACTGGGAGAACCAACCGGAACACATGAGTTTTCGCAGATTGCAGATGCCTGTGCCCGAGGACGGGCAGATCTGGCGAACCGCGGTCTGGAAGACGACGGGCAAAAAAAGCTGCGCTTGTTTTCAACATGGGAGATTACCAAATATCTGATCCCTGTGGCGCCTGCCCATTTTAGGCGTGTGCTCAAAGGTAACCCGGATTTGCCGCAAGGGCAGTCTGAAACCGAAGGCGGGGCCAAGTGGTTCACGTTGGATGAGGTTCTTCGGCTGCGGACGTATTTTGCTTCGGAAGGATCCAAGGCGAAAGAATACCGTCCCTACCGTCCTGAAGGGTTGCCAGCCAAAATCGTTTCGGTGGCCAATTTCAAAGGCGGCGTGGGCAAGACCTCGACCTGCGCGCATCTGGCCATGTCCGCCGCATTGGACGGCTACAAGGTGCTGGTCATCGATCTGGACAGTCAGGGTTCGATGACGTCGATCTTCGGCGGCAAGGTCAGCGATGAATGGCAGACGGTATTTCCCCTGCTCGCCCGTCATTACGCAAGTCACCTGCGCCGCGACAATCAGGGGCGGCTTGACCGGGGTGAAGCGCCGCATCCGATTGACGACACCCTGTCCGAGGCGCTGAAAACCCGCGGCAGCGATCTGATCCAGACCACCCACTGGCCGAATATCGATCTGATCGGCGCTCAGCTGAACCTCTATTGGGCTGAATTCCAGATCCCGGTCTGGCGGATGCAAGGCCGCAGCTGGAAGCTTTGGGATGCACTGACCGATACGCTGGACGAGGATGGGGTGCTGGACGCGTATGACATCATCTTCATCGATACCCCCCCTGCCCTGGGCTATCTGACGATCAACGGGCTGGCGGCCTCGGATATCCTGCTGGTGCCCATGGGGGCCTCGTTTCTGGAATTCGACTCCACCGGCCGGTTCTTCGACATGCTGCATTCAACGTTCCAGTCCATTGAGGATGGAGAGAACATGGCCGCCCGCGCGCTTGGACGGCCCGAGATGGCGTTTCAGTGGGATGCGGTGCGCACAATCATCACCCGCTATGACGGCAGTCAGCAGGCCGAGCTGGCGGGGCTGATGCAAGCCTATCTGGGCCGCACCCTGTCGCCACACTGGCAGGGCTACACGGCGCTGATCGGCCAGGCCGGGGAACAGGTCAACGGCATCTACGAGGCGGATTACCGCGATTTCAACCGCGAGACCTATGTGCGCGGGCGAGAAACCTTTGATGCTACCTATGCTTCGTTCAAGAAGCTGTTGATTGGCGTTTGGCGGGGTGAAGAGCGGGCCCAGCAGGCCGAAGAGGCGGGAACACCGGAATTGTCGCTCTGAGTGCGATGTTTCGCGCGCGAAACACGTCTTCTATGACTCGAAACAGAGTCTGATCCGAGCAGGAAAAGGAAAAAGTGATGGCTAAACGCAAACGACTGACCCCAGCCCGGCCGAATTATCTGGAGGACAATCACCCTGCCCCCGGGTTGAATCCCATGTTCCCTGCAGAGATACCCCGCGCCGCGCCGCCGGTTGCACAGGTGGCTGGGGCCACGGCGGCTCAGGCAGCGCTGGAGGAGCTGTCCGGAGAATTGCGCGCTGCCCGGGCCGAAGGTCGCTTGGTGCAGGACCTGCCGCTGGACGCCATCGAGGAGACCTATCTGGTGCGTGATCGGATGGCAGCTGATGACGCGGACATGGAGGCGCTGAAGGAAAGCCTGAAGGCACGCGGGCAGCAAACACCGATCGAGGTCGTGGAATTGACCGAAGGGCAGTATGGCCTGATCTCGGGTTGGCGGCGCATGACTGCGCTGCGGGCGCTAGTACAGGAGACGGGCGAGCCCCGCTTTGAAACCGTGCGCGCTTTCCTCAGACAGCCGCAGAGCGCCTCGGACGCGTATGTGGCCATGGTCGAGGAAAACGAAATCCGTGTCGGGCTTAGCTATTACGAGCGCGCCCGGATCGTGGCCCGTGCGGCTGAGCAGGGCGTTTACCCGGACGAGGCTGCTGCCCTGCGCGGGCTGTTCGCATCGGCCAGCCGGGCCAAACGATCGAAGATTGGTTCGTTCATCGCGATCTATCAGGCGTTGGATGATCATCTACAGTTCCCTTCGGCCATTCCTGAACGATTGGGGCTGTCGATTGCCAAGGTTTTGAAGGAGGATCCCAAGGCAGCCTCCAGGTTGGCAAAAGACATGGCTGCCGCAGTGGCCGAGACACCCGAGGATGAACTCGGAGAGTTGGCGCGCAGGGTTCAAAAGCTTGGGGCTCTGAAGTCCGAGACCCAACCTCAAAAAGCGGATACCGCGCCCGAGAAGATTGGTGGTATTTACCTGAAACAGAGTCGAAACGGCGCACAGCTGACCCTGACCGGTGAGGGCGTGTCCGAG
>NZ_JBXWSL010000144.1:0-2881 GCF_059613425.1 Ruegeria sp. BHSA123
GTTCGACTTCCACAATCAACTGGCCAACGGCGAAATCAGCTGGGAAGATGACCGGGTCAAGCAGACCTTTGCAAACTGGAAGCAGTTGATCGACATGGGGGCTTTCATTGACAACCATCAGACCTATAGCTGGCAGGAGGCTTTGCCGTTCATGGTTAACGGAGAAGCCGCTGCGTATCTGATGGGAAATTTTGCAGTCGCGCCTTTGCGTGAAGCAGGGCTTACCGATGATCAGCTGGATTTCTACCAATTCGTTTCAATCAACCCTGATGTCGAATTGGCTGAAGACGCGCCGACCGATACGTTCCACATCCCGGCGAATGCATCGAACAAAGAAGCCGCACGAGAGTTCCTGCGCTTTGTTGTCTCGTCGGATGAACAGACCGAGATCAACAACGGATCGAACCTCGGTCAGTTGCCGGTGAACGCGCAATCCTCAGTAGACGATGACAAATTCCTGCAGCAGGGCTTTTCGATGCTCTCGACCAACAGCCCCGGCGGAGTGGCTCAGTTCTGGGACCGCGACGCACCGGCTGAAATGGCCAAAGTGTCAATGGAAGGTTTCCAGGAATTCATGGTTAAACCAGACAATGCTGACCGTATTCTGGCCAAGCTGGAACGCGCGCGAGAGCGTATCTACGACAACTAATCAGGCTTGGGCCGGGCTCGAGCCCGGCCTACCTCGCCACAGAATGTAAGGTGGTTTCAACCCGCCTTACCCAAACAAACCCAGGACACCCATGACCACTGCCGCCGACGCCCCTGATCAGGAGAACTGGTTCCACAGAAACCAACAACGCATCGCCCCGTGGCTATTCCTTGCTCCGGGCCTGCTGTTCTTCATGGTCTATGTGATCATTCCGGTCTTCCAGTCCTTCAACCTTTCACTGTACGAGTGGGATGGGTTGGGTGCCGCCGAATATGTCGGCATGCGCAATTATGAAGATTTGTATTGGGAATGGGTTGACCGGGACGCATTCTATATCTCGCTCAAGAACAACCTGATCTGGCTGATCCTGTATCTTCTGGCCATTCCGGCGGGCCTTTTCATTGCTTTGTTTCTGAACCAGACGGTCTGGGGTATCCGCCTTTACAAATCGCTGTTTTTCTTTCCATTTGTCATCTCTCAGGTTGTTGTTGGCCTTGTATTCACGTGGTTTTATGACCCGACATTTGGTCTTCTGAATGAGTTTCTCGGCTTTTTCGGAATGGGTCCATTGAACGTGCTGGGCGACGAGCGTTTGGTCACCTACGGCATCATCGTCGCAGGCCTTTGGCCACAAACCGCCTATTGCATGATCCTCTACCTCACCGGTCTGAATGCCGTCGACCCCGAACAGATCGAAGCCGGACGCCTGGACGGTGCCAAAGGCTTGAGAATGCTGTGGCACATCATTCTGCCACAGTTGCGCCCGGCCACTTTCATTGCATTCGTCGTGACAATCATCGGGGCGCTGCGCAGTTTCGACCTGATTTCGATCATGACACAGGGCGGGCCATTCGGATCTTCCCGAGTGTTGGCCTATTACATGTTCGAGGTCGCACTATCTGAGTACGGTTTCCGCATGGGGTATGGCGCGGCTATCGCTGTGGTGCTGTTCCTGATCATGCTCGGCTTCATCGCCTATTTCCTCTGGTCGATGTATCGCGAAGAACGGGGGCACTGAGATGTTTCCCAAACCCATCGAAAAACAATCTCGCGCCGCGCAGATCACCTATCAGGCGATGCTGCCACTTGCCTTGTTGCTGTGGCTGGGCCCCCTACTCGCGGTGGCTCTGTTTTCGGTCAAACCAGCGGCGGATTTCACCAACGCCAACTATTGGGGCCTGCCATCCAGTTTCGAGGGCGCGGTCAACTACGGGCTGGTATTCTTCAACTCTGACATGCCGCGATACTTGCTGAACTCTTTCATGATCACCATTCCTACGGTGATCGGTGCCGTTGCCCTCAGTTCCATGACCGGCTTTGCTTTGGGCATCTACAAATTCAAATCGAACCTGTGGATCTTCTTCATGTTCGTTGCCGGCAACTTCGTGCCATTCCAGATCCTGATGGTGCCTGTGCGCGACCTGACACTTGATATGGGCCTCTACAACACAAAAACCGGCCTCGTCTTGTTCCACATCGCCTTCCAGACCGGCTTTTGCACATTGTTCATGCGCAACTTTATCCGGGCCCTGCCCTTTGAATTAATCGAGGCCGCGCGGGTCGAGGGTATCAGCGAATGGCGCATCTTCTGGTATGTGGTCTTGCCGTTGATGAAACCCGCAATTGCCGCACTCAGCGTGCTGATCTTCACTTTCATCTGGAACGACTATTTCTGGGCGGTCGTCCTGACTCAGGGCGCGGAAAGCCAGCCTGTCACAGCAGGCATAACCAGTTTCAACGCCCAGTTCCGCGCCGCCTACCAACTGATGAGCGCGGGCTCGATCGTAGCAGCGCTGCCGCCGGTTGCCATGTTCTTCCTGATGCAAAAGCACTTTATCGCGGGCCTGACCCTCGGAGCTGTAAAATGACAAAGATAACTTTCATCGGAGCAGGTTCGACAATTTTCATGAAGAACATTGTGGGGGATGCTCTGCTGACCCCCGCTTTGGCGGACAGTCACTTTGCGCTGATGGATATCGACCCCGTACGCCTGACAGAAAGCGAAGCTGTAGCCCGCGCCATGATCCGTTCGGTCCGGTCAAACGCGACAATATCCACACATACAGACCGACGCGCCGCACTCGATGGTGCCGATTTCGTTATTACCGCCTTTCAGATTGGCGGGTACCAGCCCTGTACCGTCACAGATTTTGAAATCCCCAAGCAATACGGGCTGCGCCAGACCATCGCGGATACGCTGGGCGTCGGCGGCATCATGCGGGGGTTACGCAC
>NZ_JBXWSL010000145.1:0-2934 GCF_059613425.1 Ruegeria sp. BHSA123
GCTTGCGCTTCCTGTCTCGGTCCCATCATGGCTGATCCCTCCCTTTAGGAAGAATTGAATCAGCAACTTACCAACCGATCAAGCCCGAGTTTTTCAACAAAATAAGCCGATAGCCAGACCTCGTGGTATAAAAAAAGCCGCTTCGCGATTATTTTGGCGACCGCGATCCCGTTGGTTTTGCAGATCTCGATCAGTGGCGCGATGACTGCCGCAGGTATTTCTTCCATGAAGAGCTTGGTTGAGCGCTTCAGTTGGGCCATTACTCTGAGAGGACGGTGATCAGGAACGCGGTACACCATCTCAATGACCGAGAGCCGAACAGAGCGGTCATGTATTCATTGTCCAGGCCCTGTCCCATGTGTGAAGCGACGTTGGATTTCACCAAATATTCTACGGCCGGGAAATCAGGGTCTGCCAGGGTCAATCCGTTCGCAAGATATGTATCCAAGCCACAACAGAAATGGCTAACCAGACACCCGCGCGAAGGGTCATCGCACCAACGGTGCGCATCTCGTAGGCGTTGCCTTGCAACACATGAACGCCGAAGGCCAGGAAAACCAGAACGGTGGCTACCAGAATGCCTGTTGATATCCAGGCCGCTGACCGGTGCCGAAGAAACAGCCCAATACCGGCCACGACATAGGCGAACCCCGCCAGAAAGTTGAACCACAGCACGAAGGGCACCGCATCGCCAACGGCGGTGCGTGCTTCCTCGCCACCAAACAAGGCCCACCCGCCTGAGAAAACGGTCAACGCGCCGAAAACTAATGCTACGCTTGCCGCTACTTTCAGGGCGCGGTTGCCAAGGGTCGCATTTCTCATGTCACGCCCCCTTCCGTTCCATCAAGTAGGCCGTCGCGCAGGTGGAACAGCTTGTCGAACCGGTCATAAATCTTTTCATCATGCGTCACAGCAATGATGCAGGCGTCTTGCTCAGCCGCGAGCTTGCGCATCAAGTCCATCACGATCCCGGCCCGCTGGCTGTCAAGCGCCGCAGTTGGTTCATCTGCCAGAATAATGCGCGGGCTGTTGGCAAGGGCGCGTGCGATGGCCACACGCTGCGCCTCACCTCCGGACAGAAGCGCGGGCATCGCATCCCTGCGGTGACCGACCTCAAGATAGTCCAGCAGTTCGATAGCGCGCCTTTGCGCTTCGATCGTCGATTTTCCAGCCAGTTTCAGCACCAGGGCAACGTTATCTTTGGCATCGAGAAATGGCAGAAGATTATGGAACTGAAAGATAAACCCGATCTTGTCGAGCCGTAGCTTGCGCAGATCGTTTCGCAGCCATTGCTTGTCGTAAACCACCTCATTGTCCAGCGTAACCTTCCCCGTACTCGGAGCAATGATGCAGCCAATGACATTCAGAAGCGTCGTTTTACCCGATCCAGACGGGCCGAGTAGTGCCACTACTTCACCTGCCTGGACTGACAGATCAACACCCTTCAATGCGTCGACGCGAGCATCACCTTCGCCAAAGTGCTTGGAGACATTGGTAACATCTACAATCACGCGGCGCGGATCATTGAGCATGACGTCACCCTCCGATTGCCGTGGCCGGATCGACCTTGAGTGCGGCACGAACGCCAAGGCCGCTGGCGACGATGCAGACAACGAGGATGATCCCTGCCAAAGCGACGGCGTTGATCGGCTCCAACACAACCCGGCGGGGGAAGTAGTCCTTGACTAGCAGGATAAGGATCAGGCCGAAACTCCAGCCAACCGCACCAAGTGCAATGGATTGCTGCACGATCAGCCCGATGATCGTGCGGTCGGGGGCGCCGATCAGTTTGAGTGTGGCGATCTGCTTCAGCTTTTCCATGGTCATCGTGTAGATAATCAGCGCGATTACAACGGCTGAAACGGACAGTAGAATGCCCAGAAACAAACCTATCTGCCGCTTTGCTCGATCCACCACAGACATTAGCAAGATAGACTCCTGATCGGCTTGTGTCAGGGCCCCAAGATGTTTCCATTGGCGCACCGACTGCGCCACTTCTTGCGGGTCTGCAAGCGGTTCAAGCCGCGCGATCACAGCCGCAACGCTGTCCTGACTTTCGAGCAACCCCGCGCCTCGTGCCTGCTGAATGCGTTGCGCCGACGGGGCCAGTTGCGTCTGTAGCACCTGCGCATCGCGTAAAGTGATGAACGCAGCCGGATCACCGGCGGAATTCATCGTATCCTCGACCAACCCGACCACAGTGAAAGGATCGCGGCCCAGTCGGATCACATCACCGACGGACAGTCCGGATTTGGCGTCTGCCACGATTTCGAAATGCGACTGGTTGATCCCACGCCCTACCGTGATTGCTTCGGGTCCACTGGGGTGACCTGGCTCGTATCCGATCACGTACAGGCGTAGCGTTTCGCCGCGAAAGGGCGCCTCGACGGTCTGGTATGTGATGCTGCCCGCTTCGGCCACACCATGCAATCGCCCCACGGCATCACGGGTTCCGTCGGGAATTTTTGAGGCTTCTGCAAACGGCCCGCGTGTGCCAGTTTCAACAATCCAAAGATCTGCTCGCGGTGCTTTGACAATATTCAGCGCGTCTGCAACCAGTCCATTGTAAATACCAATCATTGCCAGCACGACCGCCATCAGAAGGCTGAGGCCGAGGCAAGTCAGAACGAAGCGGAACAGATTGTGACGCACATCGCGGTAGGCGAGGTTCATGGCGCATTCCTCTCGACGACCCGAACCATGCGCCCTTCAGACAGCCCTTTAACGGGTGCCAAGATGACCTGCGAGCCATTGGGAATACCACTAACCAGCTCGACCCGAGCATCCTCAGTCCGGTGCCCGAAAACTGCTGACACCTGATGCTGTCTGATGTCAGCACCAATGGGACAGTTTAGGTCGATTTGATAAGAGAGGGTTTCTGGCTCATCGTAACCGCCAAGGAGTGGAGATGAGAAAGAAACCCGGAACCAAACA
>NZ_JBXWSL010000146.1:0-2861 GCF_059613425.1 Ruegeria sp. BHSA123
CTGAAACGGGGCTGCGGCATAACAGACGGTCAAGCCAAGCTTGCGCCCCAGCTGCGCCGCTTCGACCTGGGCATTGGTTTCATTCTGCAAGATCAGCAGATCACCGGTGTTTGCCGAGGCCAGCGCCTGCCCCAGATGGGCGGGTTCCAATGCGTGATTGGCGCCGGGATACAGGATAATCAGGTTTTCACCCTCGGCATCCACCGCAATGATGGCGTGGCCCGTGGGAACATCCACCTCAGAGATATGGCGTGTATCCACACCATATTCTGTTAGTCGATCCTTGGCCCAGCGCCCATCGGGCCCCACGGCACCTATATGGCTGACGCGTGATCCCGCACGCGCAGCGGCCACCGACATGTTGGCCCCCTTGCCGCCCAGAAACCGATCCAGCCGACGGGCGGCCAGGGTTTCCCCCGGCGCAGGCAGATGCGGCAGGTCATAGACCATATCCGCGTTGATCGAGCCGAGATTCCAGATCGTCATGATTTATCCGATGTCGCAAGAGGCCAGAATGGCCATATTCAGAATATCGTTCGCGGTCGAGACGGTCGAGCAGATCTGGATCGGCTTGTCGATGCCTGACAGGATCGGGCCAATCACGGTGGCTCCACCCATTTCCTGCATCAGCTTGGTCGAGATTGATGCCGAATGCCGGGCCGGAACGATCAGGATATTCGCCGGACCGGTCAGGCGCGAGAACGGATAGGCCGTTTGCTGTTCGACGTTCAGGGCAACGTCCACCGTCATTTCACCCTCGTATTCAAAGTCAACGCCGCGCCGATCCAGCACAGCCGGGGCCCGGTGCATCTTTTCAGCACGTTCTGACACCGGATAGCCAAAAGTTGAGAAGCTGACAAAAGCCACGCGGGGCTCCAACCCCATATGCCGGGCAACTGCGGCCGAACGTTCGGCAATATTCGCCAGATCGTTTTCGTCAGGCCATTCATGCACCAGTGTGTCGCCAATCAGGACAATCCGGCCTTTATGCAGCAAAGCTGTCACACCGGCGGCACCATTGGCGGCATCGGCATCAAACACATGGTTGATCCGGTCGAGCACATGCGCAGACTTGCGGGTTGCGCCGGTGACCAGACCATCACCATGCCCATGGGCCAGCATCAGCGACGAAAACACATGCCGGTCCCGTGCGGCCAGACGGTGAATATCTTTGCGGTCAAATCCCTTACGCTGCAAGCGCTGATACAGGAAGTTCGAATAGGTTTCGAGATGCGTGGTATTGGCGGCATTCACGACCTCGATTTCGCGTACAGCGTCGCCCAGGCCCGTGGCTTCCAGTTTGGCCTTAACATCGTCTGGCCGACCCACCACAAGCGCCTTGCCGAAACCTGACCGCTGATACATGACCGCTGCGCGCAATACCCGGGGATCGTCGCCCTCGGCGAAAATCATGCGGCTTTGCGCCTGACGCGCACGGGCGTTCAAACCGCGCAGGATGCTGGCGGTCGGGTCCATCCGGGATTTCAGACTCAGCTCATACGCGTCCATGTCGATGATCGGACGGCGCGCGGCACCGGTGTCCATCCCCGCCCTTGCAACGGCCGGCGGGATACGGTGGATCAAACGCGGGTCGAACGGAGTAGGGATGATATAGTCACGCCCAAAGGTCAGCGACTTGCCATAGGCCATTGCGACCTCATCCGGCACATCCTCGCGCGCCAGATTGGCAAGTGCGTGGGCACAGGCGATCTTCATCTCATCATTGATGGCGCGGGCATGAATGTCCAACGCGCCTCGGAACAGGTAGGGGAAGCCCAAAACGTTATTCACCTGGTTTGGATAATCGCTGCGCCCGGTGGCAACGATCGCATCCACGCGAACCTCGTGCGCTTCTTCCGGAGTAATCTCGGGGTCGGGGTTGGCCATCGCAAAGATGACAGGATTGTCGGCCATGCTGGCAACCATATCCTGCGTGACCGCGCCTTTCACCGAAACACCCAGGAACACATCCGCCCCCTTCATCGCGTCTTCCAATGTGCGCAAGTCGGTTGTGATCGCGTGGGCCGATTTCCACTGGTTCATGCCCTCTGTCCGGCCCTGATAGATCACGCCCTTGGTATCGCAGACAATGCAGTTTTCATGCCGCGCGCCCATTGCCTTGAGCAGTTCGATACAGGCAATCCCCGCGGCACCTGCGCCATTCAGAACGATTTTCACGTCCTCGATCTTCTTGCCCGAGATATGCAGCGCGTTCAGCAGGCCCGCCGCACAGATCACGGCCGTGCCGTGCTGGTCATCGTGAAAGACGGGGATGTCCATCTCTTCCTTCAGTCGCTGTTCGATGATGAAACACTCGGGCGCCTTGATGTCTTCCAGATTGATGCCGCCAAAGGTTGGCCCCATCAGACGCACTGCACGGCAGAATTCATCCGGGTCTTCGGTGTCCAGCTCGATATCGATCGAGTTCACATCGGCGAACCGTTTGAACAGGACCGATTTGCCTTCCATCACCGGTTTCGAGCCCAGCGCGCCGAGGTTACCAAGGCCCAACACCGCCGTCCCGTTCGAGATTACGGCCACCAGGTTGCCCTTGTTGGTATAATCATAGGCCGTTTCCGGGTTTTCCGCGATAGCCTCGCAGGGAACGGCCACACCCGGGCTGTAGGCCAGCGACAGATCTCGCTGCGTTGTCATGGGGACGGTGGCCTGCACCTCCCACTTGCCGGGGGTGGGGTCCAGGTGAAAGGCCAATGCCTCTTCTTTGGTGATCTTCGCTTTGGGCATCTTAAATGTCGTTTCCATGACTTCAGGGCTGACGCCTCATAGCGCAGGAGAACGCCCGCCTCAACGAGAATGAGTTTTCGGCTTTTACAGAAGATGCGGGATTTGTAAGGTCGCGC
>NZ_JBXWSL010000147.1:0-2664 GCF_059613425.1 Ruegeria sp. BHSA123
CCGCCGGGCCGGACGGCAAAGTGCGAATCCGGGATAGCCGCGTCGAACTGCGCCCGGTTATCAGCAACGGCACAGCCGTCGGGGAAGACCGTGAAATTGCGGGTCTGTGTGAGGTGGCGCATCCTATGACCCGTCAATCCGTTGCGGCACCGGTGGCACATATCCCGGATACATTGCACAGCTATTTCAGTTGCTGTGCGCCGGATCGCGGGCTGAACCTTGTAGCTGCGGCGCAAGCCGCCGCACTGCGCCCGCTTTTGCAGGGAACAGACCTGGCGGATCTGCCGATTCTGTCGGTTGTTTCGCCTGCCAAATCCGGCGGGCGCTCAGGCCCCCGCCATTATACCGAGGTACCCGCCGGAGAAATATGTTTGCGCCATGTCGCAGATCTGCATGTGTTTCCCAACGAGCTGCGCGCAATCCGGATCAGCGGTGCGCATCTGCTGGACTGGTTGGAGATGTCGGCCAGCGTATTCAACCAGTTAAAGCCCGGTTCCGAGCCCGAACTGATCAACCCTGAACGGGCCGGGTACAATTTCGACATCGTGTTTGGACTGTCTTATCAGATCGACCCTACTCAGCCGCCTCGATACGATGCGCAGGGGAAAATGATCCATCCAGACCACAGGCGGATCAGCGATCTGACATATGCAGGCCGCCCCGTACGACCGGAGCAGATGTTCGTTATGGCGCTGAACAATTACCGCGCCAGCGGAGGCGGGCATTTCCCGCATGCGACAACGTCTGAGTTCATCAGCCTGCCACCGCTGAGCATCAAGGACCTTGTGCGGGATTACCTGGCGCAGCACCTTCCGCCCGATCCGATCGTCACGCAGCCCTACCCGTTCTCGCTGATACCGCAGCGGGGCGTGACAACAATTCTTCGCACAGGTCCGGGCGCCCCGAAATATTTGGATGAGTTGCGCAGGTTCGATCCCGTGTTGCTGGGCTCGGATGGCAGGGGATTTGAACGCATCCGCCTGACGCTCTGACGGGTTGTCTTTTCCCGTTGCCTTCCCTATATCCGGACTCGAGAGGTTGGCGCGGGCGAGCGCCTCGCCAACCTGGTCAGGTCCGGAAGGAAGCAGCCACAACGAGCCCCGCTTGGGTCGATGTCCAACCTCTCACTTCGTGAACCACAGCCACAGGAGGGCTTTATGATTGTAGTGAAAACCCTTCGGGCAGACTGGTTCTGATTCACCGGAATCACCGGACTGCCTGAACACACGACCTGCGGATGCGCGCATGCCATCCGTTGGCATTGCTGTTTCTGAAAACAGGCAGATAAATGTCTTATACGCTTTCGGACCTGGGATGGTCCTCTTACTTTGCCGCGCAGCATGCGGTTTTTCCTTCTGACACGCCCTTTCGTATCGCATCGGTACATCGGGACCGTCTGATCGGGCTGAGCCCGGATGGTGATATCCCTTTGCTGACACCGGATAATCCGACCGGTTCATATGCCGTTGGGGATTGGGTCCTTGCCGACGCCGAAAACCGCGTGCGTCACATTCTGGACCGGCGCAGCCTGCTGCAACGCAGGGCTGCCGGTACAGGTGCCGCAACACAACTGATAGCAGCCAATGTCGATGTGTTGTTCATCGTCAGCTCGTGCAACGCCGATTTCAACCTGCCCCGGCTGGAACGTTATCTGGCGCTGGCACATCAGGCCGGATGTTATCCGGTCGTTGTCCTGACGAAAGTTGACCAGTCGGATGACCCCGGCAGTTTCTCGGGACAAGTGCAATCTCTGGACCCTTTTTTGTCGGTACTGGCGATCAATGCGCTGGACCCGGCAGATATCGAAAAGGTTCTGGCATGGTGCCCCAAAGGCCAGACCGGCGCGCTGGTCGGGTCGTCGGGCGTGGGTAAAACGACGCTCAGCAACGCCATGACGGATCAAAACCTCGCCACCTCTGGAATTCGCGAAGACGACGCACGGGGCAGGCACACGACAACGGTGCGCGCGTTGCACCGGATGGGTAACGGTGGCTGGCTGATTGACACGCCGGGAATGCGCGCATTGCGTTTGTTGGACGCTCAGGACGGGATCGACAACGTGTTCTCGGACATCACAGAGCTTGGCCAAAGCTGCCGCTTTTCGGATTGTCAGCACGAGACCGAGCCCGGCTGTGCCGTGCAGAACGCAATAGGCAAGGGCGTTCTTGATCCGGCGCGGCTGGACCGTTGGCGCAAGCTGCGGCGCGAAGATCAGCGAAACTCGGAAACCGTTGCGCAATCGCGGGCGCGGGACAAGGCGTTCGGCAAGATGGTCCGCGGTGTCATGCAGGACAAGAAGCTTCGCAAACGGCCATAGCTGCAAGGTGTTATGGAAAACCTGCGTCGCGTCTGATCAGGCGATCAGGCGCGGCCAGACCGCTGCATTGCGCCGGGCAAATGCGCCTATGTGACCAATCTCCGGCAGCCCAAATTCGGCAGGCTTCAGAAGGTGGCGTCTGGCCCCGGGGCCATACAGATCGGCAAGGCGCCAAACCGCCTCGGGCGGAACCATCTGGTCGTCTTCGAACGTGAACAGATCCACAGCTGTTCCAGAACTGCCCCAATGCGCATCAGGCAAATTCTGCCCGATCTCGGGAACGTAGCTAAGAGGAGCTGTGCACCATTTGCGCCATTGCCAGTAGACCGAGGCGGGCAGGTCCGAGC
>NZ_JBXWSL010000148.1:0-2660 GCF_059613425.1 Ruegeria sp. BHSA123
AATTTGCGGTCATCCCGTCACCAAAGCGGGAATACCATTTGGGTTATACAACGCCCACGTCCTGCGCGCCCTGCGCCGTAACGGATATGGGACAGCCTTTTCCAGCGACATGGGGTCCATGCGCGCCAACGCTTTTCTGCGTCCGCGCACATCGATACGCAAAGATATGACACCATCGGACATTGATGCGATACTGGCAGGCCGGATGTCGCCCGGCAAACAACTGCGCCGCGCAGCCGGCATGATCAAAAAGCGGCTGCTGCCACTGAACTGAGATCAGACACCACGCTGAGCATCTTCGGGAAGCGCCCGGGGATATCCGAACTTATCCAGAATATGCCCAAGCTCCTGTTCGATATAAGCCAGATGCTCAGGTTCCAACTCGTCTTTCCATTGCCCGCTACGGCCACTGCGAATATGCGCGCGTTCATTGGTTTTTGTCGCTGATACCTTACTGCGTTTTCCGGCCTCAAACAGGCGCATCAGGCGAACCCCCAACTCATGCGCCCAACCCGTCAGGCCCAGAAACGTGAATATCTGAGCATAGAGATCATCCCGTTGATCACCCATCAATGCATCATAGGAGACTTCGAGAATATCAGGATCGTCCAGATCCCAGTTCTCAAGCGTTTCCCGGCTGAAATAGATGAAATGGCGGATTGTCATGAACAAACCTTCGGTCTTGTCTGCCGCCTGAAGTTTTTCCTGATACGTCCGCCCGTTTTCATCCGGCACATGGGCCCAAAGCTCATTCGTCCAAAGATGGTAGTGATAGGAGGATACGATCATGTCGCGCGGGTCACGCATGATATGTATCCCCCGATATGGCCCAATCTCTGGCCACGGCGTCCGGCTGTGTGTCGACAGGAACACCCTCGTTTCCGACCGGGGTGCTTCTTTCGAAATATCCTCGAACCGGGCGCCCAGCCCAAAGGCCAAAAGTCTGAGCACGGCCTTGAAATACGTGGTCATGGCCTTGTGGTGGGTGCCAACAAAAATTTTGGTCTGACCATTTGCAAAATCTCGCTCCCCGAACCTGCACCTGAGAATGAACGGAAGTAGCCTCCAGAATTCTGGATTTTTCAGAAGCCCATAGTTCTTTCGGGCCGAGATGGGTATCTGAGATATGATATTCTGCTGCTTGGAACGCTTTGGTTTTCGGCCCAGACCGGCATCTGTTTCAATCTTGTTTTCCGAAACTGACACTTTATCACTTCCTTAAATACGGTATTGCGAGCCTGACCCATGTGACCGATCGGTTCTTGCGCAAGTCGACTCGGCGCCCATTCTATTCAAACCGTGTATATCTGATCCGCCGCGTCCGGCCTGGTGCAGGCGCTGTCTGCTGCTGGACCGTTTCTTCCTCGGCATCGACCATCCAGAGACCAGCCCCCAGCATGAACATGAAAATACAAAACGTGGAGTCCCAGACATGCACCGTGATGGCGGCGACGCAAAATCCGGCAAGGGCAAAAAAGTAACCAAGCCGATAACTCGTCAATTTATCGGTAAGGTGGGCCCTGCCTATGTCACGGAAGACAAAAACAACCACCAAAAAAAGAAATATGAGCGACGGAAACCCGTGGCGCAGAGTCGTGAGCAGCCAATAGTTGTCAACACTTGGCACCATCCAGCGCGGTCGGGTCCAGTCGGACAACCCAATACCGAACAGCGGGTTTCTCAGGATATCGTCAGAGGCATAGGTGAAAATATGGATCCGGTTCCATGCTGTCGATTTTTTGAGCGTCAGATAGGCCGCGAATATCTGAGCTGGGGAGCGGTTCGAGAATATTTCGATAAATGCGTACATTCCGATGAAAATGTACAGCAACAGGTTCCATTTCTTCTTCACGGCCGCGAACACCGTTTTCCAGCTCATCAGACCGATCTGCACGGCGATTGACAGCCAGGCCCCCGACGACAGCGATGTTATGGTGGCAAAAACCACAATCCCCACTCTGGAAAGCTTATAGTTCAGGCTTTTCCCATACCCCAGAACATACCATGACAGGGCAAACCCCAAGCTGCAGAACAGCCCGAACAGGATCGGGTGCGGCATGGATCCTTGCGCCCGGTAAAAGCCTAGGCGCGGCCGTTCCTGCACGACCTTATACACCTGCCCGAAGTTGCTGAAGATATCGAGTATCAGGGACGTGTTGGTAACGGACTGGTACACGCTGAATGGCAACATGATGACCACGACAACAAACAGCCAAAGGGCGCAACTACGAAACGCAGCCGCATCGCGTATCATCCACCGTGCAATGAAATACGGTGAGAGCGTCTCAACAATCCCGATGCCGACATATTCCCATCTTGCAAGACCGTTATTGGCAAAGATCGCCAGACCATTCCACAACGCAAAACAGATAATCAGGATGTCCGCTTTGTAGATGCGTGTGGAACCATCAAGCCAGCGCACAATGGCCGGAATAAAGAAAATGAGCAAAACCAGACGGTAGCCGTTGATCTGCATTCCGAGAAAATCGAAATAGAACGGCAATATGAACCCGATGAACAGGTAAGGCACCACAAACGGCTTGGACCTGGGCCTCGTTGTGCCATCAGTTGTCCGAATGGACTGTCTTGTATCTGTCGATGCCGCCAACTGAGTTCACCACTACCTTGTATACTTGTGCTTGGATGTGCTTTTAACCTGA
>NZ_JBXWSL010000149.1:0-2611 GCF_059613425.1 Ruegeria sp. BHSA123
AGTGCTGAATACGGGCTGGTGCGGAACCTAAGGACTTCAGGTTTGAGCCCGGCGCCGCCAAGTAGATTTCCGGATCGGCTCCCAGTTTCCAACCCTCGCTACCTTAGGTTTTCAGCGGCCCGACGAACGGCAAGGACTGCCGCCGCGTAATCTCCCAATGAAATCCCTCGGAAAGCAAAGGCAGCTGGCTTCTCCCGTTGACGGACATCGATTTCTCCCGAGACAAGTTCCATCAAATCGCCAGTTACCTGCTGATACGGCAGCATTGGCTTGTCGCTTTCAATTTCCTGTTTTCGGTCGTCAACGATAACAGATTTAAATGCGGTCATGCCCTCTAAATTCCACGGAACACAAGCATCTGTAATTGTGGCAAAGGCGGTCGGCTTAAGCCATCGGGCATCCAAGAAGGGTTCGATGGAGTAGTCCAACGTTATCGACGTCACCACCAAATCAGCGCCACGCAAAGCGTCCTCGGCGTTGGCAGCTACTTCGGCATTGAGACCCAGGTCACGGGCCCTGCGACAAAGTTTGTCGGTGTTCGCCTTACCGCGTCCGAACACACGAATGCTCTTTAGGGGGAACAACTCTGAAAACGCTGCCAAGTGGGAGTGAGCCTGCACTCCGGCACCCACAAAGGCCACCGTCTCAGCATTTGGATCAGCAAGTCGTCGCGCTGCCACCATTGATAGTGCCGCAGTTCTGACAGCCGTAATCCAATTGGCCCCCAAGATCGCTCGGAGAAGACCGGTTTGGCCGTCCAAAACCATGATAGCGCCATTGATCGCAGGAAGTCCCTTTGCTGGATTATTGGGGCAAACAGTAACCTGTTTGGTGACGATAAAACCGTCATCGCCCACTGCCAAAGTAGACATTGCGTACCGCCCATCCCCCGGCAAGATGGCTATCTTAGGAGAAGTGTGGAGCTTTCCACCGGCCTTGGCCATCAGGGCAGATTCGATTGCGTCAGCAACTTCGGAAGTTTGGATGCCTAAGCCTTCCAAGTCCTCGTCAGAAAGAAAGGTCAATTTGCTTTCAGAAGTCATTTCGTCGCCTCTCCCCTTTGCCATCAGGCTTCCTGATTGCGGACAATTTCCAGAGCACTCTTTTCCCGTCGGGCTATGTCCTTGAGGTATTATATCTGGATATAAAGTTAAACGTTCATACTCATGGCAACGAACGTGAACCCGCTATTCCGGAAGCAAGATCTGAAGCGAATGACAGAAAATCCGAGCTTCTACCCTTAGACTACCTGTTGGTTCGGCCCACGCATTTCGGCAATTTCAATTATGAATGGCAAACGGCACCACCTCTCGCCCCGTTCTTCGTTCATGTTCCGCCAATCGTTGAAGATAGCCCTCTGACCGGGCCGTCTGCCGCCAAATCATATAGTCTTTCACATGGTCGGCATTGGGGTCGGCTTGTTCGTCCAACCCATAGAACTGGTTCGAGGTTGGCAAAGGTGCACCGGCCACTTCTTCCGAAGCCTCGGCCATCACCCGCTTCAATTCTCCAACACGGGTATAGTCGATGATGTAACTGTCATGCACTGACAGGACTGGTACGGCTTGGTGGCAGAAGTGGCGATGGACACGTTCCGCTATCAGACTGTCGAGGTGCATCAACCGGATACCTTGATCCGCGAACAGATAGTCTTTGATGTGTGGCGTCTTTTCCAGAAAGCCCGTCAGCAGGGCCTCCAGTTGCTCGTTCGTCAGTGTCTTCCCAGCATGACCAGTCGGGTACCCATCTCTGAAGGCTCTGAAGGCAGCGTCTTTGGACCCAGCGTTGATAGCAGTCAGTATCAGTCGTTTGATAAACTTGCGCTGAAGCGGTGGAGGCGCACCTGCGATAAGTCTGTCAGGCAGATCATAGGGGTCACCAGCGAGCTCCTTCCCTGCCTCCAGACTGAGGAGGGAGACATGGAGACTGCGGAAGTCCACTTCGACGACTGGTGTGTCATTGATGAAGATCTTCGACCTCCAGTCACTGTTAATCTGCTGCCACCAGCCTCCATGAAAGCGCCCATTCAGGTTGAAGTCAGAGCGACTGAATATCCGGCGGGTGAACTTATGATGATGATCGGCGGTGACATCATCGACTTTCGGCTCTTCCAAACCAGGGATATCAATGAAAGCATCAGCGATTACTTGGTTATAGCGCTCAAGCTCAGCCCGCATTCTAATGATCTCGTCGGTATCCTCGTACTCGACCAGTGCCTCAGCACTATCCCCTCTGAGAATGATGATTTCTTCGCCTTCGACCCGACCAACGTCATCTCGTCGGAATGCCACTTCGGCGAACCATCCCTGCATCACCTCGGAGGCTCGTATCCTCGTTGTTCTGTTTCCCCGTGCCAGAGGACCCGAGTAGCTGCCCTTGGCGACATCCAATAATCCTTCTTCGATTAGAGTGTGAATGATCGGGATGATCTTCTTGGATATATGGATCGCGTTATAGCGGGAAGACGTGTCCCAGTAGTTCGAGGACATGGAGACGCCGATAGACAGTTCCGGGTCTTCCAGCCAAGCAACATAAAGGTCTAGAACCAGCACCCGGAGCTGATGCCTGAATGCGGTCTTCGGCTTCGGTCCGGAAGTCTTATCACTCGGCA
>NZ_JBXWSL010000150.1:0-2426 GCF_059613425.1 Ruegeria sp. BHSA123
CAACCTGCCGTAACTTTGAGACAATCTCTTCCGGCTTCGGTCGCTTGTTTGCCATTCTTGGTCCTCCGTTTCCTAAACATAGCGGTGGACCAGTTCAGATGGGGAGGCTCACTTTTGCGCCAACCGTCGGACAACTGCCATCAATCCCAACAGGACCAGAACAGACGTCAAGGCCAGCAGAATCTGTGCCGGAACACTCACACAAGCACCTCTTCCACGACAAAGTCCGAGTAGAAAAAGGCCATGTCGCGTGCCTTCAGTCGATCCTCGATCGCGTGACGTGTTTCTATTTTTCCCTTATGTACGACGGGCACGCGGCGGGGCGCCATCATGTTCCAATACACAAGGCGGGCCTTGGGCGCGGCAGCGGACAGGATAGACACGTAAACCTGTTCAAACACTTCGGGTGACATATATTCGAAGATATCCGACAGGTTGAAACCATTGGCCTTTTCGCCAGTCGAGACGAAGGCCTCCAACGACCCCGGACGGATATCCAGGCGGTCCAGGCGGGCGCGGATCGTATCAAAATGCTCGGGTCTCCAGGCCATTGGGAGCGCGTCGCCATGCGTTCCCTTCAGAATCCAGTGCAAATATGAATTTCGCGATGGGTCGGTATCAACACCTGCGTGGCGAATTCGACGAGCTACATGCTGGGCGGGGCTGCCCTCGACGTGATCAAAGAATGCCTTGTCGCGACCCATGCGCCCCATCACAAAACGCGAGAAGAACACATTCAGCAGCAGCCGCCATCTGAAGGTATCAAAGCGCGTGTCAAAGAAAACTTCGCGCGCTTCGGGTGTTCGGGGCGTAAAGACATCATCAATCGTGCGTCGGGAATGAACAAGCGGCAAAAGCCGGGTGCGGAAGATGCGAAAATACCGCTCAAACTTGCCGACCCCGCCTATCCCGTGGTGCTCGACATCCGGGACAAGACCGGTCCAAAAGGCACGTGTTTCAGGGTCGGTTTAAGGTGGTGGACAGTGCCCCCCGTGTTTTTCCACTTTAAGGCAAACGGAAAGACCCGTCGAAATTGCCCCTCCGAACTCGCCCCAAGGGCAAGGGGGGAGGTGGAAACTTGGAGGCTGTCACTTCGGAAACCCATCGCGCTCCTGCCTGCGAAATATCCTCTCCCGGAAACAGGGGTGCGGGTTTTGCGCTTGAGCGAAGCGTAGACCGACCCCGCCAGATCACAGCCTGAAAGGAGGCCAAAATGTCCAAGCAACCGAACGAAAAGAACGAGCGCTTGAAACGCCGCTTCGTGGACTACCGCAAATATGCGCGCCAACTGTCGGACAAGACACTGGAGCGCGAATTGGCTGCGCTGGAGCGCTTTGATGTCTGGAACGGGCGTCAGGATTTCGCGAAGTTCCACATCCAATGGGCCATGGAGTTCCGCGCTCATCTGGAAAAGGCCAAGGGGACCACCGGCAAACCCCTGAGCAAATCCACCGCCCGTGCCATCATGGCGACGCTGCGCGAGTTCACGCTGTGGCTGTCGCAGCAGGACGGGTTCCGCAGCCGGATCAGGACGTCGGACGCGGAGTACTTCAACCTGTCGCGCCGCGACGAAGCCGAAGCGCGCGCCGCCCCGCCGCGTCCAGCGCCCAGCATCAAACAGGCCAAGCGTGCCTTCGAGATGATGCCTGCGACCAACCCGCGTGAAATGCGGGACAAGGCGGTCTTCGCTTTGCTCTGTCTCACCGGTATCCGCGTGGGCGCGTTGATCTCTCTGCGGGTTCGCCATGTCGATCTGATTGAGAAATCCGTGACGCAAAACCCGCGCGAGGTGGCCACGAAGTTCGGCAAACGCATCGACACCTTCTTTGCCAAAGGCTTCCCCGAAGCCGAAGCGGCCTTGCGGGCGTGGATCACCCATCTAGACGAAGAGGCCCTGTACGGCCCCGACGATCCACTCTTCCCCGCAACCGCCATCGCGCCTCAATCCAACACCGGGTTTGCCGCCGAAGGGTTCGACCGGCGACCGTGGAAAAGCACCGAACCTGTCCGCAAGATTGTGAACGGCGCGTTCCAAGCCGCCAAACTCGACAGTTTCGGCCCGCACGCCTTCCGTCACATGCTTGCCCGCCGCGCGACAAAGGACTGCACTGTCCCGGAACTTGTCGCTATGGCCCAAAACCTTGGTCATAACGATGTGCTGACAACCTTGCGGAGCTACGGCCAACTTAGCCGCGAACGCCAGCGGGCGCTGATCACTGGCGAGTCAGAGGACGATGTGTTGGACGACTGATCCAAGCCGGATCAAAGACGCGGCGAGCGTGGGAATGGATGTGGGAACGCAAGATATATACTTGCGAGTTTCCCATCAATATCAAAGCACTAAGGCGATGAAATGGCGGAGACGAAGTCCGCCTATCTGGAGCTGCATAGAGTTTCACCCTGCAGCAGCTATTGCGATTTTTATA
>NZ_JBXWSL010000151.1:0-2469 GCF_059613425.1 Ruegeria sp. BHSA123
TGTCGAGCTATCTTACGAACTTGAACAGGCCAGACCATGGAAAGAAAACTGGGCGCCATATTCCGCCAAGTTTATTCCAGTATGACCATAAACGAGGTCCGCATTGGGCTCAAAGCGGACGAATGAAAAGCTCAAAGGATAGAGCATTCAGGTCAACGGATCTGACTTCTCACTTTCGCCGCTGCGAACGATTTGCATATCGTCCGCATTGTAGGGCTGAAGTAGGTCTAAGGCCTCTTCGGGGTTTCCCGACATCCATTGCTCGTAGTCGTCCGCCTTCAGGATCACCGGCATTCTTTGCGGGTGAATTGGTTTTACAATTTCATTCGCTGTCGTGGTGATTACGGTGTAAGTCGCTGCTTCTTCCGGCCCGTCCTTGCCCTGATAGCGCGACGTCTGCCACATTCCGGCAAACG
The DNA here is from genome assembly GCF_059613425.1 of Ruegeria sp. BHSA123. NCBI lineage: Bacteria > Pseudomonadati > Pseudomonadota > Alphaproteobacteria > Rhodobacterales > Roseobacteraceae > Ruegeria > Ruegeria sp. BHSA123. Next base: position 417 of record NZ_JBXWSL010000151.1, read on the forward strand.
CAAAAGGCGGGCGGTCTTCTTCACCCTTGAGGGCAAACCAGTAATAGGTTGCAGGGCTACGTCCCTTGGCTTCACAGAACGAACTGGCAGGGACCAAACAGCGCCTTTCCTCGAAACTGCCACGCCAAAGCCCGCTTGAGCGCACCTTGTCATCTCGCGCGTTGTTCCAAGCTCCAGGTTGGATAATTGCCCCTGTCTTCTTCGATTTCTTCGTGGTTCGAAATCCCCAACTAAGCAGCACGAGTTCCCGCTTTCCATCCTCGGCCAGCCTGACTACCGGGGCCATGTGCTTTGGATAAATCGCGGGCAGCGGTTCAGCATTCCCGAGACGGTTCTGTTCAACTGCTACATCAAACAGCTGGCGCATTGCTTCTGCGGGAATGGTGTTTGAGTACAGGTTGCACATAAGACAACGGTAGGCTTCTTAAACCGTTTGGACAAGCTCCAGAAGTTCGCTATCTGTTCTGCATGTCTGACTGGCCTTATCGAATCCCCTTTGACCTTTACAAGGAACTTGAATCCCGGCGAGTTGATGATTGGCAGGCGGCGATCCGCGCTTGGGCCAAATCCCATGGCCTAAGGATCAAGCTGCACTGGTGGCCTTACCTTGAACAACAGATAGCCGATTTACATTCACGGCGGTACACAGCTGGGTCACAGGACCACTGGGCAGCAATACGTGACTGGCTGGTTCGGAATGACGTGCCTGTTCCAAACAATCTGCCGGGGTGGCCAGAACAAGAATAAGGGCTGGCTGAGGGGGTCGAGGCCAGCCCCTATCTTCGTCACGAGGGGGTAAGTGGTTATTCTGACCCCAATCTACCCAACTCAAGCAAAGCCCGAAATTGGGGGATTCCCGTAACATTGCAAACTTCATCGAAAAAGTCTGTTTCCAAACGGCGAACAGTGAGTTTCAAAACGAGATGTGGACACAATTTCGCCACAATGTGATCCTCTGTCGGTGGGTGGCGCGTGTTGATTTTAGAGCGTTCCAGTTTTTCCATCTGGATTTGAGGGGGTTGTTGAGTTCGGCGCGCCGCCCCACGAGTTCACCATTAATCCGTCGGAAATAAAATTGCGTTTTTTGAATGTTCGAACGCAACCGCACCTTTCATCTCATGGACGCAATTTGAACAAGTCGCACAAGTAGCAGTGTGGTGCGGCGCGCCTAGATGGGGATTTACGATTTCAATGAGGGGGTACGAGTTCGGCGCGTCGTACTACCGCCATCGGGCAGGCTCTGGATTGTGCTTGGTGCTTTGCTGATCGATACTGGAACTTATAGACGCCACTGACCAAAACCATGGGCGAATCTGTTTGGTTGTTAGTGTCTTATTGGAGGCGGTTTGAAATCTATTACAGTGCAGAGTAGCGGTCCGGATTTTTGGCTCATCGCCGGGATACTACTGGGCGTCATCCTGCTTTATTTGGCCTTGCGATTGATGTTCCGCGTATTCGGGACAACCAAAGAGAAAGTCTCGTGCCGTTGGAAGAGAGACACCGCGCAGGACAAGGAAACTTTGCGCGCTTGGAATTGTCTGGCATGCGGTGTTACAGCATATTCTGGAAACGGACGGAAACCCACAGGCTGCCGCAGATCCGCAAAACCACAAAGCTTATAGTCAGGATGGCACGGACATGAATGTAGATGAACCGAAGCTGGTGATGTCAGACAGGTGCAAGGCTGTGCTTTTAGACGGGTATCGGTTTGAAATCGAAATCTACCGCTTGGACAACCAGGACAAATGGACGTTGGAAGTGGTGGACCATGAAGACGCCAGTTATGTCTAGGACGACAAGTTTAACTCGGACCAAGAAGCCCTGGATACAGCAATTGCGATCCTGAACAACGAAGGCGCGTTGGGCTTCATGGGGAAAGAACAGAGACCTTAGGGTAATCTTCCTAATTATGAATGTCATACTGGTCTTTTGCCTGCTCCCATGAGAACGGCGGTGAGAAAGTCGACCACGGTAGCGGCGGGATAACCCTGCTGCGGGCGGCGTAAAAGTCGTCCATCTTTGCCCTTCTTTTCGTAACGGGGGGGGCGGGAGG
>NZ_JBXWSL010000152.1:0-2417 GCF_059613425.1 Ruegeria sp. BHSA123
GACCGGATGTTCAGCAAAATAGGCTCTATGTCCGAGTTGCGGACAAACCTGCCGACCAGCAGTCGACAGCACAGAAGCGCAAGCATTCATTTTTCCGAAGGAAGTAAATGTCTGCTTTCTGAACCGCATGTTGCGCAATCTTAGAACCGGGTAACCGACCGACACCAATGCCTTGGGCTCACCCTTCTTCAGGGGACGACTGGTCATATTTATAGGCACCGTGTCAGTAGTTCCGGAGAACCACTTAACCGAGAAATTAAGCTCAGCCAGGCGTGTACCAGATAGGTGACGTGTAGGCTCGTTCTTGCGTTTCCGTCGGTGCATCGTCAGGCAGCGACGCGCCCATTCGGAAAGCATCGTATACCGTCCAGCGCGGGGTCGGGATTTCGATAACCCGGGCGTAATAGAAGGCCGATTGAGAGGGATCAAAGTCAGGATCGGTCCATACCGTTCCCATCTCACCCTGCCCGATCGAGTTCGTCCAGGTGGCACGCTCCACGTCGACGGTGGAACCGATGGGGGGCAATTTGCCGTTTGCGTCCGGCTCCCGATCACCGGCCCAGACCACGTCATACACCTGTTCGTGTGTCTCGCCATCGGCATCGAGCCAGCCCTTGACGATCTGAATGCGATCCAAATTTCCGCCGATCGGATCCTTCAGCGCATAGACCATGAAGGTTGGCGCTTCCGAACCTTCGGATGGCGGCGGAAGATCCCCGCCCATCGGAGCGCCCTTGGCATAGCCTGCCGTTGCAGGGGTCCGCGAGGTCAGGTCATCCATCGTGTAGTTCCAGCCGCCGAAGAAACGTACCCCGATGCGCGATCCCGTCGTTGCATAGACCTCCTTGCGCTCCATCGCATCGAAGATCGCTTCGCGCGTGTTCTCACTCGCCCATACGGCGGCGAGGCCGGATGCGACCATTTCCCAGCCCAGAATTGCCACGTCTCCGAACTGGCCGACGATATGCCTGGGGCGTTCAGGATTGGGCTCGGCCCCGGAATGCTTACCAAAGAAATTGTCCTCCTGAGCAGTGGCGAGTGATGTGTGGCTGTCAGTCGATCCAACCATCCCGAACTTGTAGGGGTTGGTGCCGAGCGACGTTTCCAGAAGCAGCCCGGTTTTCAACGCCTCACGCGCGTATTCACCGGCAAGCATGTCGTCGGTCTTCAATTCCGACAAGTTCAGGTTGCCCTTGTCCCAGGTTTCGTAATCGGCGAACTCGTCGTTCGGGCTGAGGAAGGGATGTGCCTCGCCATCCCCTTTGATCTGCGTGACTTCGTAGACGGGTTCCCACATTGCACGGGTCTGCGCATACTCGGCATCCAGTTCCCTGCCATCATACTGCGCGGTCTCAGGAAACATGATACCGTTTGACAGGTTGCCGTTATGTGCGATGGCAAGCACGTCTCCGCGCGTGACATCTTCATAGTTCGCCATCCATTTCCACAAGTCGCGCGGATTGATGGAACCAAGGGGCGCCTCGGTGGTGAATGGATCCATCATGCCAGCCTTTTCGCCTCCGTCGCGGTAGACGACGACGCGATGCATGTTTCCACCCTGGATCAGCGAGGTCCATTCATAGCCGATGAAGCTACTGAAAAGACCGGGTTCGTAAGCTTCTTCTGCGGCCTCAATCTGGCGCTGCCAGACAGAGCGGAAGGGTTTTGATCCTGCCTGGACCGCAAGCACCGGAGAAATCACCTCACCACGCGAATATGCGTCGATGAGCTCCAGAGCGGCCGCCACCCCTTCGTCGCCGCCATTCGCCACCATGGTTGCGATGCGGTTACCCTCCGGATCCGACATGATGGATGGGTCTTGTGCGTAGATCATGTCGAAGAGACCCATGTTGTCGGAATGGTCAGCAACCACCAACCAATCGAGCGGGCGTGAAAGCCGCGCCATGAAGCCGGTTGTTGCCTGCACTTCTTGCCCCTTGGCAAAGCGATAGGCAGCCCGCGCGTCCAAACGGTTGCCGAAAGCACCTGCATCAAACGAAGTGGACGTATGCAAGTGCGTATCTCCCCAGAGAGGCCGGTCGGGTATCCCGCGTTGGGCGTAGGGGGAATAGGACTTACCGGGAAAAGCCTTGCTGAGGCTCGAACCGTCGGGCGTCGGTTCGAATGCGAATGCAGCGGCGCCGAGGACCCCAAGTGCCGTTGTCATTGAAAGAAATGATTTCATTGCGAACCTCCCCACACCGGTTTCCGTGAAAACAATATCACGAAACGGCCGCAAATTGACCAACAAAACCGAATTTCTTGGAAACTTCCAGATTGATGCCTGCGTCCAAAGCGGACGTCGGCACCACCTCCTAGGGAAACCGGATGCTGTTTACCCGGGACCTTTTTTGAAGCTTATTCACGTCCGCCTTGGGCTCAATGCAGCCTCCGAACACTTTTAGCAAATGGCGACT
>NZ_JBXWSL010000153.1:0-2288 GCF_059613425.1 Ruegeria sp. BHSA123
TCAACCCGGCTTCAAGAGTGTAAGAAGGCGCGTAACCCAACCGGGCACGGGCATGGTCAATCCTGCAGCGCCCCCTGGCCGAATACAGGTCCAGCATGTGGCGGTCGGGGAATATGTCACCGTGCTGAGGGCGGCGCGGCTTCAGCGCGCGCACCAGTTTCTCGAACCGTTTTCTGCCAATCCACATCCGGGCAGTTGCACTGACCCGCGCAGCAAGTGGCGGGGAATCGGGCTTCTCGGTGACGTTTTCTGACGGCAACCGCGCCTCAAGGGTTGAAAGGGGTACGTGGCGGACTGTGCCACGGCCGATGATTCCGGCATAGCCCAACAGAAAATCCGACCACGTGACAGGGGCTGCACCAGAGATGATGAAGCGCTCCTGCCCAAGGTTTTCAAGCTGCGCAGCACGCAGCATGGTCTGTACCAGATCATCAACAAAAACTGCGTTGCACACCCCTTCTGGTTCTGGAAGCACCACGGTTCCCGCTGCCAGCCAGTCTGTCAACTGGTCGGTCCAAAGCATACTGCCAGGGCCGTAGACCAGCGTCGGTTGCAGGATCGCTGCTGGGCAGTTCCCTTGCATCAGAGCCTGCTCCATCGTGACCTTGGCATGTTGGTACGACGCGTCGCCGGCAGGAGCCCGGGGGCTGTCCTCTGTCAAATCTTGGTGCGGCCAGCCCTTATAGGTGACGATAGAGCTGGCATAGACGATCCGGCCAACGCCTGCGGTTTCGGCTGCACCCCGAAGCGTGTCGAATGCGGCAAGGTTGCTGGCTGCGGATGCGCGCACATCATAGGCAAGATGAAACAGAACACTCTGGCCGCGCAGGGCGGTTTGCAGGGCGGCACTGTCGTCAAGCGCGGCGGTTATGACCCGGACCCCCATCGCTTCAAGCGCGCGCATGCCGTGTCGGCTGCGTAGCAATGCGGTGACCTTAGCCCCGGCTTCCAACAGGGCCGGAACAAGCCGGCTGCCGATAAATCCGGTTGCTCCGGTTACGAAGACGGGCTGGCCACCGAGATGTTCTGATCCGGAGTTGTTTATCGCCATTTTCCACCCCTCAATTCCGTAGTTTTGCCAAAGCGTTGTCTTTTGGAAACCTAGCGCAGGTAGCTGGCCTATGCTACTTTGCCCGCAGGTGAATTGTTGTAAGAGGTGCCGGGCATAATGGGAGCCCGTGGTTGTTAATGAGACATTGTATAAAGAGTGGCGCGGCTGGGACAAAAACGGGGTTTCAGCGCATTTTTGGAATATTTGGCCGGGCGCGTGTCAGCTTAACAGCAGAGTTTGCAGTATCGATGTCATGCGCCGCCGATCGTGCATATTGTAAGCGCATGGTTGCAAGAAATATCGGATTGTTGGCGTGACATCCTGGACTGATTGCCCTTACCGTCTGACTCCGAAGGATCCCTGGAATAAAGGTACAAGAAGACCAGACCACTGATCGGTTGGGGGTCGAGCTGGTGGGAAGTGCAAAACTGAATTTTTCTAATAAATAACTGTAAGGATACGTGCGTCATTATGAAAAGAACGGCTCTCATTACCGGGATTACCGGGCAGGACGGCTCATATCTGACTGAATTTCTGCTTGAAAAAGGATACGAGGTGCACGGGATCAAGCGGCGCGCCTCGAATTTCAACACCCAGAGAATTGACCATATTTATGAGGATCATCACGTCGTAGATCGCAAGCTCAAGCTGCACTACGGCGATCTGGGCGATACGTCGAACCTGACCCGTATTCTGCAGGAAGTGCAGCCCGATGAAATCTATAACCTCGGGGCGCAAAGCCACGTCGATGTTAGTTTTGAGGTGCCGGAATACACTGCGGATGTTGATGGTATCGGAACCCTTCGCCTGCTTGAGGCCATTCGTTTTCTCGGGTTGGAGAAAAAGACACGTTTCTATCAGGCGTCCACGTCCGAGCTCTATGGGCTTGTTCGCGAAACGCCGCAGACTGAAACCACCCCGTTCCACCCGCGCTCACCCTATGCGGTGTCCAAGCTTTTTGCCTACTGGATCACGGTGAACTATCGCGAGGCGTATGGCATGTATGCCTGCAACGGCATCTTGTTCAATCACGAAAGCCCGCGCCGCGGCGAGACCTTTGTGACACGCAAAATCACCCGCGGTCTGGCCAATATTGCGCAAGGTCTGGAGAACTGCATCTATATGGGCAATATTGATGCCTTGCGGGATTGGGGACACGCAAAAGACTATGTGCGTATGCAGTGGATGATGCTGCAACAGGACACGCCCGAAGACTTCGTGATTGCCACCGGGGAAC
>NZ_JBXWSL010000154.1:0-2089 GCF_059613425.1 Ruegeria sp. BHSA123
CACTACCACACTGGTTCAGCCGATCCTTGAGGCGGGCGGTCTGCGCGCGGGCAGTGATTTCTTCCTGGCGTTTTCGCCCGAGCGCGAAGACCCCGGCAATGACAAGTTCGACACGCACAGCATCCCGAAAGTGGTTGGCGCCGACGATCCGCTGTCGCGGCAACTGGTCGAGGATTTCTACCGCGCTATCGTCACCAGCGCCGTTCCGGTCAGCTCGGCCGCCACAGCCGAAGCGGTGAAGCTGGTCGAAAACAGCTTTCGCACCGTCAATATCGCGCTGGTCAACGAGTTGAAGACCGCGCTTGAAGCAATGGACGTGGATGTCTGGGAAGTGATCGAGGCTGCGGCGACCAAGCCGTTTGGCTTCATGCCCTTCTATCCCGGTCCCGGAATTGGTGGGGCCTGCATCCCGGTGTCTCCGGCCTATCTGGCCTGGCGCGCTGCGGATGCAGGATCTGATACGCCGCTGATCAATCTGGCCCGCTCCAGTAATGACGCGGTGCCAGAGATGCTGGCGGCACGGATGGCGGCAGAACTGGCCGCGCGCAACGGGTCCGCGCTGGCGGAAACCGGGCAGCCCCTGACCGGACAGCGCATCCTGCTGATGGGCATCGCCTATAAGCGCGATGTCGAGGATACCCGCCGCAGCCCGGCGCTGGTGTTACTGGACGAGCTGGAGAAGCTGGGCGCCGAGGTTGACTATCACGATCCGTATTTCCCGCGCCTGCCCGAAGGCGGCGAATACCCGCAACTGGCGGGCCGGACCTCGCAGCCGCTGACGGCGGACAGCCTGAAACGTTACGCCGCCGTAGCTGTAATCACCGACCACAGCGCACCGGATTACGACTTGGTTGCCCGCGAAGCAGCCATGATCTTTGATACACGCAATGTTTTTGCAAAACACGGGATCACAGTAGACAGCGGGCGGTTCAGGAAACTCTGAAAAAGGCCAGGGTCCCGGCCCCCGGAAGCTGCGGACCATGGCAGAGACACGCCACCGGCAACCGGTTTACTTTCAGGCATGTGCAATTCGAAAGAAGACCCCCAGTAATGAGTAAAAAACCGGAAAAAATCTTTGTTGATCTGGATGGGACGCTGGTCAGAACAGACCTGTTTGTCGAGGCTATTCTGCTGTTCCTGAAGAAAAACCCGCTCAATCTTTTTCTGGTTCTTCTGTGGGTGTTCCGCGGCATCCCCTATGCCAAGGCGCGGATTGGCCGAGAAATCGGATTAGAAGCTGCGGACCTGCCGTTCGAAACCGACCTGCTGGATTATCTGCGCGTGCAGAAAGAAGAAGGCAGGCATCTGATCCTCGCAACAGCCTCTCACCGCATCTATGCCGAAAAGGTGGCCACGCATCTGGGCCTGTTCTCGTCTGTTCTGGCCACAGAGGAGGGCCGGAACCTGAAAGGGTCCAACAAGCTTGCCGCCATTCGTGACACAGCCGGATCCGACGCCTTTACCTATGCCGGAGACAGCACAGCCGACAGCCCGATCTGGGCGGCGGCCGGGTCGGGTATTTTCGTCAATGCCCCGGCGTCGGACGTGGCCGCGGCACAGGCTGCGGGTACCGCTGAAAAGGTCATCGCTTCACGCCCGCCGGTATGGCGCGCTTTCGTCAAGTCGATGCGCCCTCATCAATACGCCAAGAACGCCCTGATCTTTGTGCCGATCTTCACCTCGCAAATGCATCTGCCCGCAGCGGGGTTCCTGGCGGCGCTTCTGGCCTTTATCTGCTTCAGCCTCTGTGCGTCGGGCGTGTATTTCCTGAATGACCTGATGGACCTGCAGGCCGACCGCCACCACACCAGCAAGCGGTATCGTCCCCTGCCCGCGGGTGATCTGCCGCTTCAGACCGGTGTCATCGGGGCCATCGCCCTGCCCGGCATCGCCTTTGCCTTGTCCCTGCTCTTTCTGCCGCCCGCCTTCACGATTGTGCTGATCGCCTATCTGGCCATCACCATGGCCTATTCCTTCTGGCTCAAGCAGATCGCAACCGCAGATGTCATGGTGCTGGCCTCGCTTTACACGCTGCGTGTCATCGCCGGAGCAGCAGCCACGGGCATTGTGCTGTCCTCGTGGCTGTTGG
>NZ_JBXWSL010000155.1:0-1836 GCF_059613425.1 Ruegeria sp. BHSA123
GTAAGCAACAGGCCAGCCAACGGTCTCAAGTAGCCGAACAGGCAATAGACCACTAAAGTGTCGCGGGATGGAGCAGCCCGGTAGCTCGTCAGGCTCATAACCTGAAGGTCGCAGGTTCAAATCCTGCTCCCGCAACCAATACTTCCAGTCAGATATCAAGCACTTAGCGCCCCAAGGGGCGCTTTCTGCGTTCAGGACATCCTCACCCGGTGCTACAATGGTGCTACGCTACGGAGCAAAGAACAGCTATCAAAGCGTTCTCGTTCTGACGCTTCCTGAAGCCGAATCTTACTCCATCATGAAAACCAACCCGCAGTTTCCGTCTGCACTGTCAGCACCGTCAGCCGATAAGTTCTGGAGACCGAACGGCTGACGATGGTCGTTTCAGGAAAATCTCGCAGTTTAGACTAAGTTTACCATGCGCATAAAATTGCGTCGCGATTTAGCCAACAAGCACCATCGCGCTTCAGAATGCCGAGACCACCATGAAGCCTGTTCGCAGGAACATAGCGCGGCCCATCTCCGTCAGAGTTCCAGACGCCAATGGCTGTTTCTTTTTGCCCTGTATCTTCAGGATCCAATACGACCATTGCGGACCATGTTTTATCGGCGCTCCAAATTTGGAAGTCGCCTCCTCCTTGATGTTCGAATTCGCACGTTCCATTGATGTACATCTCACCTTCTACAGCCAACAAACATTTGGCTTTTTCTGCACTAGCTTCACTGCTGAAAAAAACGGCCAATGCAAACGCAAGAACGCCATACTTCATTTTAATCACTCCTTTGTGTCGGCGCAGATTAGCCGTGGCTTTGGCATGATCGAGGGGTGACCGAATTTTTCAATGCGATCCGACAACCGTATTGCAAAAACGCAACAAATAAGCTGACTTAGGTATTCTATCCAACCTAAATATTAAAGCCCCGCCTATTTAGGCAGGGCTACCGGCTCGGTCCGGAAGACGGTTAACTACATAATATGTCTATTACTCGCATCCCCGCTTTGCCTTCGCGGCTGAAGGCGATGTTCGCCCCCTGCCGCCTCAACACGGGCTGAACCCTGCGCAGCGCAGCCCCAAACCGGGCTTCGTTGCGGGGAAAGCTCTGGCTGTCTTCTGTCAGTGCGGGGAAACGATCCCGCAAGGTTTGCTTCAGCTCGGTTGCTGTCCCGCTCCAATGCTGCCGCCCATCCATCAGTGACAGAATTGCCAGCGCAACGGGGTTGGCCTCAACGGCGGCTTGGTCACTGCGGGCGCGATTGGCTGCGTAGGAGTCCAGAAACGCGCCCTGAGCCCATCCAAGGGATTCTTCGGCAGCAACCACCCATTTTGCAAAATCTGCCATCCTAGGGGCTTCATAGAGGCTCACAGAGTCAATCCGACCCAAGGCGCAGGATACCGCGTCCAGTAGAGCGCCCAGAATGTAGGGCTTGGCCTTGGCAAAATCGCGATTGAATGCGCCCAAGGTTTTGCGCCTACCGGGCGGGATCACCGGCAGATGAACGCCGATGGCACGATCTGCCAGATCAGGCCGCGCCGCCAGATCGGGAATACCGTTCAGCAGGCAGGGCCGGGTGGCGTTGAACAATACCTCGTCGCTGTCGGTGTGCAGCTTGCGAGTACCAAATCCACCACCCGTAGCAATCCGGCAGAATGCATCTGCCATCATCGGACGGATGGTCGAGAGATTGTCAAAGCTCAGTACATGGTTGTGCATGGCAGCAATCACCTGTCTGATGTCAGCACCAATGGGACAGTTTAGGTCGATTTGATAAGAGAGGGTTTCTGGCTCATCGTAACCGCCAAGGAGTGGAGATGAGAAAGAAACCCGGAACCAAAC
>NZ_JBXWSL010000156.1:0-1808 GCF_059613425.1 Ruegeria sp. BHSA123
GAGCCCAATGCGGACCTCGTTTATGGTCATACTGGAATAAACTTGGCGGAATATGGCGCCCAGTTTTCTTTCCATGGTCTGGCCTGTTCAAGTTCGTAAGATAGCTCGACAAGCGTGGCGTCGTTTCCGGCTGCTGCATGGAACATTGATCCAACCGGCATGTTTGTTTCAGAGGAGAATGAAAGCGGAAGTGAGATCGCGCAATCGCCCACGGCATTCACCGGGGAAGTCAGCGCCAGCAAATTCTCAAGAAGATGGGCTTTGAACGCGAAGTCGTCACGGTGGCTGACCGCACTCCGCTTCAATGTCTCGGAAGGGGAAGTGGCACTAAAGATAACGTCGTAGTTCGCAAAAACTGCCGCGAACTTGGCCGAAATGTCATTGAAATAATCCAACCCTTCCTGCCGTTGTTCCGTGGAATAGGACTGCCCCTCCAGCATCGTTGTTGCCGTCCAGTTGGACAGGAGCCCAGTATCAAGCGATGTCTGACCACTGGTGCTGCGCGCCAAAGAGAGCAGCGGCGCAAACTTTGGCAAAAACGCATAGCGGAACATGCGAAGATACTCTGCTCCGTCGATCGGATGTTCGATGACAGTCACTTCGTGCCCGAGTTCACGCAATAATTCTGCGACGGCGTCCTGTGCCCGCACTATGGCAGCGACGGGTTCAACACCTTTGGTGCCCATCCGGGCATACGCGACCTTCAGACGGCGTTTCGATGGTCCTTCGATGAAACCGATCGGCGGAAAAGGACCGGCTTTGTCTTCGCAGACATCGATCAATGCAGCCGCATCGCGCACGGTTCTACAAATCGGTCCATTCGTCTTGAACGTATCGTGGCTGCCGTCCTGTTCGCCTGACATCATGCGGCCCCGAGAGGGCTTGAAACCAATGACATTGCAGGCACTGGCGGGAAGCCTGTTTGACCCACCGCCATCTGTGCCATGCACAAGCGGCACTATTCCCGCTGCAACCGCACAGGCCGCGCCAGAACTTGAGGCATTGCACGAATAGTCAAGGTTCCAAGGATTGATCGCCATCCCGTAGAGTTCACTGTCAAGACCGTTGGCGAACTCGGGGGCAACGGTTGTTCCGATCATGTTAAGCCCCGATGCTTCCAGAGCATCGACATAGGCGACGGACTTCTGCGGAATATTCGTTGCCCAAAGCCGGGAGCCATCTGTCCGTCTGACACCCCCAACATCAACCATGTCTTTAAGCATCGTTGGCACACCGGCGAAAAACGTATCCGGGGATATTTCTCGCGCTTTTTCCAGCGCGCGGTCAAAGGTAGGTGTCGCCATACAATTGACTATGGGGTTCAGTGCTTCAATCCGGCGGATAACCCGCTCGACGAGTTCGATCGCAGAGATTTCTTTCGTTTTTACAAGTTGCGCTAGCCCGACTGCATCGTATTCGACCAGGTCGTCAAGTTGCCGCGTTCCGGCAAATGAAGAATTTGACGAAAGGCTCACACTGCCAAGAAAGGCACCTGTTGCCCCAACTGTTCCAAGGAATTTTCGGCGCGTCAGGCGTTTTTTGGGAAATGCCAAGGGATCGGCCTCCGGTTCATGATCGACGACAAACATCTGAACTGTTACATGCCGCACCGAAAATGTGAACCGAGGCAGCGACAAATGGAATATCCGTGAAGTCTGTGTTTTAAGGCTGAGTGCAGAAGAAAATAGCGCGACGGACGGGCTGCATGCTGGTCAATTGCTTTCTCGCTCCATGCACTATTTGCCTATGACCGCTTAGTCGGCATTGCGGTCGCTCGCGATATTCGGGCGAACGTCTGCACCGAGCCC
>NZ_JBXWSL010000157.1:0-1716 GCF_059613425.1 Ruegeria sp. BHSA123
GGGATGTCGGGCTGGAACCCCTTGGCGGTGCGCACCTGTTCGTAGAGGCGGGAAAAGCGATCCGACAGGTCTGCGATCGGACCGGCTTCAAGCGCAAGCCCCGCCTTGAGTGCGTTACGCAACGGGTTGCGCCATTTTCCATGCAGGGCACGCATCAGGGCGTCATCCTCCTGATCCGGATCGATCAGCACTGTCCGATATGTTGTCGCGCGACGGGTTGGCACAAATCCTGCGCGGGCGACCGCCTCGTCCGCCGGGGATGCCTGAACGGGAAAGCGCAGGCGCAGGACGTGTCCGGCGGCATGTGCGTAATTGCGTAGCTGTGACAGAATTAAGCATACCGTGTCCGGATCAGGGTCCGGCATGCCCTTGGGGTGTGTCAGTGGCCCCGCCGCAATCCATGCGATGCCCCGATTCAGAACCGGGACCTTTTTGATCCTGAGACAGGCTGCGGCAACGGGCGTATCCTGCCTGTCGTACAGGGCGACAAATTCCGTTTTTGCCCCGATGCGGTTGGCGGCGGCTTGCGCATAGGTCAGACTCTGCTCGTATGTCAGGTCATCGAACATGTGGCCCATGGCAGGCCAGTCTTCAGGCGCGATTCGGCGCAGAGAAAGCGTTTTACCACCCATCAGACGGTCGCCACCGTTTCTGTCCCCCCTAGCATATCGTCCAGAAGGATTTCTTCCTCGGGAGACAGCGCTTTGGAAGCCCGAAGGGTGAAACGGGCCGGGATCGGGTCTTGAGCAAGCGGGGAAACCGAGACACCACGATCCGTCAGAAATTGCGCGACCTTGGTCAACGCGCTATCAGGATTGGCACACAGGGCTTTGTAGTCAATTCTGACATGCCGGTGTGCTCCGACATGTGTGCAATCGCGCTCGATATCCCGGGCCACGCCGATGACCTGACGGCAGGCGCGTTCGATATCTGTATTGCCACCCGCGTTTGACGGGCGAACGGACCACCATTCTTCCTGATCGCGCATCGGGCCCTTGTTCCGCCGTTGTGCCCGGATAATGGATCGGGCGGTGTCCTTGGCGTTTCGTTGGACCTCGAGAAATAGACAGCCCGGAAATAATGCATCTAAAAGCCGCACTCGGTTGGAATGCATCACGTTCTTGTTGATGAATGGTGCTTTGGACAAGTTTGACATACCGGCCAGTGTCGCCCTGATCTTGTCCACCGGTAAATCGGGCATCATGCGTTCGTCCGTCCAGGGGCCATCTTCTAGCCAGCGTTGCCATATCCATCCGCCTTCGTTCGGGGCCGCCCAGCCTGAAATATGGCCATAATCGCTTTGAAACGCTGGTCTGTGGCGAGAGACGAAAGCCTGCCCGAGCTTTGTCGCAGCCAAAGGCGTTTTATAGAACCGGTGTGCAAGATTCGTGAAATAGGCAAGCCTGAACCGTGTGATCATGAGTTCATAGAATAGCGATGTGCCGGACCGGGGGGCGCCCAGAATGAAAATATGGGGCCATTTTGCCTCGGACTGGCGCGCCAGCATCTGTGCCTCCAGCGGAGCAAGAACAGTATGCACCGTGCCGCGCAGGGCGGATTTGACCAGCGCCTTCATGTCGGCGTGCCGATATCGGGTTGCGGGGGGGTCTGGCCCTGTGGTTGCCGGAACAAGGATCTGAACAGGAATGCAAGCCGCGCGCGCCAGGCCCGGGCCCCTTCGTGGCCGTGCCGGATCAGGCTGATCGGCAGGAACCA
>NZ_JBXWSL010000158.1:0-1713 GCF_059613425.1 Ruegeria sp. BHSA123
GATAACGTCGCGAGGCCAGCGCCGATTCCTGATCACGGAAATAGGCCAGCGTATTTGGGGTTGCTGTCCAGTTGTAACTGATGAAAGCGCCCTGATAGCCCAGAAAATGCTGCAACTGGCTTGAGACTAGGGTGGAATAGTCGAAGTCCACATTATAGCCGTGGATGTAGATGAAAATGTCCTTGTTGGCCGATTGCGCCAACTGCGCATTAATTTGTGACGCAAAACGGCGACCGGCGGCTTCAACTTCGACACGGCTGGGTGGGGTATCCATGTATTTGATTGCGCTGAACGGCAAGATGCCGGTCTCGGCCACGCCCACCACACGCAGCCTATAGTCCTGATCCCGCGCCGCGGCGAGTGTTATGCGCCGTGCATTTTCCCAGCTTTCAAGCGGCGGGTCCGACGCAACCTGCGCGACACCCGCCCGCAGCACTTGCCCCCGTGCGTTATTGTAGCTTTTCTGTGGGTCGTCCGGTCCTGCGGGCTGGCGGTCTGTTGCGTAAAACAGTCGCGCCCGCGACTCGAAATTGCCCTCGGTCACATCCTCGAATGGATCAAGCGTGCCATCAGCAAAGACCGTTGGCGAAGGCATAATGTCAATTTCATTGTAGGTTTTCGCTGCACACCCAGTCAGGGCGACACAGATCAATAGCCACCAAAACCTACGCATCAGACCCTTAACGCTCCGTCATATTCCGGCCGCTTTGTGAATTTGCGGCACAAGATTTCACACATTTCTTTTGCAAATAGTCCGACATTGGCAATCGTTTATTGCCACGCGCGACCATAAGTATCAGCCGCAAATTGGGTGCGGTTTCGATGCCCGGCACCCGCACCGGGCACGACCTCGATGGGTCTAGTCTGCCAAAACCGGGTCAGATCCTGCGCGTTGCTGGGTTCGATAGAGAGAGGGCGAAACGCCTGTCCAGCGGTTGAAGGCGCGTCGGAAGCTGCGGGGATCTTTATAGCCAAGCGTACTGGCGATCTGGTCAATAGACCTGTCGGTCTGGGTCAGCAAATGCTGTGCCTTGCTTTTTGCAAAGCGGGTTTGGACGGCGTTGAAGGACGTGCCTTCCTGACGCAGCGCGCGCTGCAGGGTTCGCGGCCCTATTGCAAGATGGCTTGCCACGGTATCCTCTGACATATCCGCGTTTGCGACAGTGATCTGCAATATCTGTTCCACTGCATCCCCAATGGTCTGCACAGGATTAACGCCCATCAACGCCGCCAGATCATCAAGATCAATGTTCGCGTCCAGACTGCGGGGCGAAGGGTTGCGCGTTTGCAAATCGCCCAGTCGGATGGCAATACCGGGCGGGCTGTCCCGAAGACGCACGGGGGCGCCAATCATCTCTTCGATCTTCGGGACATCGACTCGCGCCTCATGTGGCAGTTCAATCCAGTCCGGGTGCCAGCCTTCGCCCAGAAAGTGGCGGATGACGGTAGCGAGGACAAACACCGAGCCTTCGTCCAGATGTTTGTGACCCATGACCGTCAGCCCGACTGCACTGCGCCCGACCACGACATGGGTCTCGGTCTGACGAAATACGATCTCTGAACCTGGGTGTATCAGCAAGAACGCCCGTGCCCCGCGCGCCAGCGCGGTAGCCAGATCAGGCGCGCTCAGCACAAAACTTGAATACGCGCCGTAACGCGCGTAATCGAATTTGCGGCCAATCCGGGCACCAAGAAGCCTGTCGCCCATCGCAC
>NZ_JBXWSL010000159.1:0-1682 GCF_059613425.1 Ruegeria sp. BHSA123
GTCGAAGGGCTGGTTGGCTATTCCCGGCGCAACTTCATGGTGCCGGTCCCGAGTTTTCCGACTTGGGATGCCTTCAACAACTGGCTCGAAGAGCAGTGCCGTAAGCGCCAAAACGACAAGCTGCGCGGGCACAATGAGACGATTGGAGAGCGACTTCAACGCGATCTGGAGATCATGGCGCCGCTTCCCGCCCGGTCTTTCGAAGCCTGTGACCAGGCAACGGGTCGGGTCAGTTCGCTCGCGTTGGTACGTTACAAGACCAATGATTATTCCGTACCGGTTGCCTTTGGACACCGCGATGTCTGGATCCGCGCCTATGTCGACCGACTGGTGATCGGATGTGGCGGCGAGGTCATCGCGCGGCATGTTCGCAGCTACAACCGCGAGGACATGGTCTTCGATCCGGTTCATTACCTGCCGCTGATTGAGAAGAAGATAAACGCTTTCGAACAGGCAGCTCCGCTGGCCGGATGGGAGCTTCCCAAGGCGTTTGATACTCTTCAGAAGCTAATGGAGGCACGCATGCTGAAAGCCGGACGGCGCGAATACGTGCAGGTCCTACGGCTGCTCGAAAGCTTCGAGATGGAGGAGGTTCATGCTGCCGTGAAGACGGCTCTCCAGATGGGTGCGATCAGTTTTGATGCCGTGAAGCATCTGGTGCTGTGTCGGGTGGAGCGGCGGCCGCCGAGGCTCGATCTGGATGTCTACCCGTTCCTGCCGCGGGCCAAGGTGGCGACGACATCTCCGGCCAGCTACATGTGCCTGACAACAGGTGCCTCGACATGACGGAGACACCACAGATCCTGCTGAACCACCAACTCAAGAAGCTGAAGCTGCCGACCATCCTGCGGGAATACGACAAACAGGCTCGGCTGTGTGCCTCCGAGGGCCGCGACCATGTCCAGTTCCTGGCCCGTCTGATCGAGCTCGAGCTCATCGACCGGGAGCGGCGGATGATCGAACGCCGGATCAAGGCCGCGAAATTCCCGGCGACCAAGAGCCTTGATAGCTTCGATTTTGCCGCGATCCCTTCTTTGAACAAGATGCAGGTCCTGGAGTTGGCGCGTGGTGAATGGATCGACCGCGGAGAGAACGTCATCGCTCTCGGCCCCAGCGGCACCGGTAAGACCCACGTGGCGCTCGGCCTCGGTCTGGCCGCCTGCCAGAAAGGCCTGGCGGTTCGCTTTACTACTGCCGCGGCCATCGTGCACGAGTTGATGGAAGCCCGCGACGAGCGCCAGCTCCTGCGCCTTCAAAAGCAACTCGTGAAGCAGAAGCTCCTGATCATCGACGAGTTGGGCTTCGTGCCCCTCAGCAAAACCGGCGCCGAACTGTTGTTCGAACTGATCTCTCAGCGATACGAGCGCGGCTCGATCCTGATCACCTCGAACCTGCCCTTCGATGAATGGACCGAAACATTCGGATCGGAGCGCCTCACTGGTGCCTTGCTCGACCGGCTGACCCACCACGTCAGCATTCTGGAGATGAACGGAGAAAGCTATCGCCTGGCACAGAGCAGGGCCCGGCAGAACTCCTAAGGCACAGAAGAGATTGGTCCTGACGGACCAAGACGCCTTGGCAACCGCCAGCTATTTGGGAGCGCGTTTGCCAAGGCGCCGGTAACCCAAACAGTGGACGACTTTTGCTCCGCCCAATGGCAGACTTTCTCACCGCCGTTGACA
>NZ_JBXWSL010000160.1:0-1629 GCF_059613425.1 Ruegeria sp. BHSA123
TCAATGAAAGCCCCCATGTCGATCAACTGCTTCCAGTTTGCAAAGGTCTGCTTGACCCGGTCATCTTCCCAGCTGATTTCGCCGTTGGCCAGTTGATTGTGGAAGTCGAACCCGTTGGTGCGCATGTTCAGGTAGTCAAACCAACCGCCAGCGGTCCACAGGAACTTGGTCCCGATGGTATAGCAAGCACGGCCTGAATCGACGATCTTCTGGCAATTTGCCAGCTCTTCTTCCCAGGTAGTCGGTTCGCTGAGGCCCAATTCGTCAAAGATATCTTTACGATAGTAAACGCCCCACTGGTAGTAAGTGTAGGGGACGCCCCATTGTTTGCCATCGATGGTCATCGCGCCTTTGGTTGATGCCAGGTTTTCAGCAATTTCAGGTTCCGCCCAAAGATCCGAGACGTCTTCGAACAGACCGGCCTCGACATATGGTTTCATACGGTTGGCGGCGTACCAAGTGGCCACGTCAGGTGTGTCAGCCGTCAGAAAGTTGCGGATCTGGGTCTTATACGCTTCGCGGTCGATAACCGTGGTTTCGATCTCTAGGCCGGGGTGCTGCGCTGCAAACCGCTCGATCATCGCTTCCATCGTTGCGCGCGGGGCCGGGTTTGACGTGTCCAGGAATATCCGAAGCTCTCCAGTTAGGTCAGCAGCCACCGGTGCCGCCATAGCAACGCCAAGTGCCAGCGCAGCGGTTGTGCGCTTGAAAGTGGAATACATGGTTTCCTCCCTGTTGTTTCCACAAAAGTTCCAAATAATGAAACTATGTTTTATATATTGAAAACTACACATCGACTCGGTTAGTCTTGTCAAGACCCTCGTGCGAACTGCGATGGGCAAGCGGAGGAGAACGGACGCCCGTGTCAGGTGACGGAACTATTGGCAAAGCATGTGACGTGCTGGATCAGGTCGCCGCATTTCAGCGCCCTGTGCGATTTTCGGAGTTGCTGGACGGCAGCGATTTTCCGAAAGCAACATTGTATCGGTTTTTGCAATCATTAACCAATCAGGGAATGCTATGTTACGACCCCGAGCGCCAAACCTACGCGCCGGGTATGCGTTTGGTACGGCTTGCGCATGCAGCCTGGACCCAAAGCTCACTGGCCCCTATCGCACGTCCGTTCCTCGATATTCTAAGCCAGGAAACTGGAGAGACTGTGCATTTGGCGCAGCTCGATGCTGGTCAGGTTCTATACGTAGACAAACGCAACGCAGCGCAACCGATCGAGATGTATTCTCAGGCGGGTAAGGTGGGCCCGGCCTATTGCACGGGTGTCGGCAAGGCGATGCTTGCCTTTCTGAATGAAAGTGACCTTGACCGGGCAATTTCGCAGCAGAGTTTTCATCGCTTTACCGACAAGACCCTGACGTCCGACAATGACCTGCGCACGGATCTTGATCGAATTCGCAGCAAGGGTTTTGCCGTTGATGACGAAGAGCATGAACCCGGAATTATTTGCGTCGCCTGCCCTGTTCTTACAACAAACGGCCGTGTCCTGGGCGCGATCTCAGTAACCGGCTCGACCCAGCGAATGGATTTTGAACAACTCGAGGCATGGGTGCCTCGTGTGCGGCGGGTGGCTGAACAAATCAGCACCGAGGCGCAGGCATGGCGTTTCCCTGAAAC
>NZ_JBXWSL010000161.1:0-1591 GCF_059613425.1 Ruegeria sp. BHSA123
GGCCTCGTTGTGCCATCAGTTGTCCGAATGGACTGTCTTGTATCTGTCGATGCCGCCAACTGAGTTCACCACTACCTTGTATACTTGTGCTTGGATGTGCTTTTAACCTGAACGTTGTCCCAAACACAGATCACAGAAACAAAATCACTTGTGATGAATACCACAAAGACAAAGGTTTTTGCCCGACAGAACCATGGCCGAAAGCAGGTGTGCCTATACAACAACATCCTCAAGCGCCTTGCGATGCAACGCCGTATCTCTGGCGTAGTAGTGGCGGACAAAGTCCCGGATATGAGGCTCGTCAAAAACGGATGGCGTGCTTGAAACGTTTGGTTTCATTAACATTTTCCGGGCCATAACACGAAGCCTCTCATGCGCCGAACCGGGCAGAACCCGTTTGGCAAGGGAGCTTCCGGTATACATCACACGGCCGAGTTGCGGATAGCGAAACACAGTGGTCCTGTTGGCATGACCGATTTCAAGCGTATCGGCACCGACGTGGCGGGCAAGAGCCGTAACAAAGGCCTCCATCCGCTCGACCGGGTAAAGGTTTTTGACCATGCGCCTACCGTCAGTCTCAACGAAATCCGACTGTCGGGCAAAATGGATATAATCCGGGGCAATCACCTCGGGCTCTGACTGAAGATAGGCAATAACCTTTCCGGTTTCGGTGCGGATATCCCCATCATCAAGCTGGGCGAATTCCTTACCCAGATACATCTTCGCGCGCTGAGCCATGGCCGAACGGAACCTTTGAACCGGATCGCGCAAAAGCGCGTAGCTTTCGTAATTCTCAAGCTTTCCGAACGCTTCGGAATCCAGTTCGCGCAGCAGGGGCAGCGGCAAGTGCCGGAAATCTATTTCTCCCAGATCCGGGTGGTGTTCCACTGTTTTCAGAAACCGGTCGTCGGCGTCATGAAAGGGTAAAACGGCATTCCGCACCGATGTTCCCGCACATTTGGGTATATGGACGAAAACAAAACGATGGCGATCGGACAAAATCATACTTCGAAACCACAAACCCGACATTGAACCTATACAGCGTTATGCTGGAAGGTCAGACAAAAAACCAGATACAGAACCCGGAGACGGGGCACCATTTTCTGCGCCCCGCCCCAATATTTGCATTACGCTCGCCCGATGGCTGCGCTTGCCGACATCAGGCGATCAGGGCATCGTCCTGGAACGTCGTCGTGTCGACGAACTGAACCTCGTCGTCGATCGCGAAGGCGCTCACCTGACCATCGACATCGCGGCCCCACGGGGTGCCAAGCGTCCAGCCGTATTCACGGCCGCCGGTAAAGTCGAAATCAATACCAGTTTCATCAATGACAACCTGACCATCAACGATCACCTGAAGCCGATCTGCATTCTGATCAACCAGAACGGTGATCTCATGCGTTTCCAGATCGTTCAGCCCGATATTGGTCGCCTTGAACCCCTTGTGAAATTTGGCGTCATTGTTGGCGACATGTACGGTCAAACCGTCATCGGTTATGGCAAGACCGATCTTCTTGTGGTTCCAAACAAGACGCTGTGTACTGCCGTCAGCCTCATCCCTGGTATATTCGACCGTAAAGGCAAGCTGGTC
>NZ_JBXWSL010000162.1:0-1362 GCF_059613425.1 Ruegeria sp. BHSA123
CGTAACACGTTCAATCAGGCCCCGGATAATCTCCAAGGCCCCGGTGCGGATCGACGGATCCGATAGCGCCTGTGCCAGATCTGCGACCTTGGAGCGATAAAGTTCCGACAGATTTGGGTGCAGTCGCACCGGTGAAGGCTTAGGTCCGGAGAGCTTGGCATCCAGATCGGCGATCTGCGCTTCGAGTTCTTCGAGCCGCGTTTGAAGGCCGGGGGTACGAATGCCCTCCGCGATTGCATCATAGAACCCATTCAGTTTGCGTGCAGCTTTGTCCCGCTCGGATTGTAGACGGGTCCGGGCTGCCTCCGCTGTACCTGCTTCTGCGTTGGCGGCTTCGCTGAAGGATTTGATAAAAGCGGCCACTGCGTCGGGCTGCATCAGACGCTGACGAAGCAAATCCAGAACGGCGTCTTCCAGGACATTGCGGCGAATGGATTGCCTGTGCGTGCAGGTGCCGAGTTTGCGGGCGGCAGAACAGGCGAGGTAATCGCGCCCGACAGTGGCGAGTGGCCCACTGCAGTTGCTGCAGAATACAAGACCTGTCAGAAGGTGCTTTTTGCGACGCTTCTCCCAAAACTTGGTTTCCTTGATGGCTTTGACGCGGGGATCAGCCTCGATCTCGCCTTGCCGCTGCTTGACCGCCTCCCAAAGTTCAACCCCAACGATCCGCAGCTCAGGGACCTCCGCGATGATCCATTTGGACGGATCGTTGAGACGGGAAACACGTCTGCCGGTCTCCGGATCCTTGATGTAGCGCAGCCGGTTCCAAACAAGGCGGCCGATGTAGAGCTCATTGTTGAGAAGGCCCGTCCCACGCACTCGGTGCCCTCGAATGGCCGTGTCACGCCATAACTTGCCACGGGGACCGGGAATACCTTCGGCGTTCAGGCGGCGCGCGATGGCTTTGGGAGAATGCCCCTCGGAGAACTCTTGAAACACCCGCCGGACAATCTCAGCTTCTGCTGCATTGATCATTCGTTCTCCCGTGACGGGTTGGCCGTCGGCCCCAAGACGCCGGACGACGTCGTAACCGTAGCTGTTGCCGCCGCCGGAACGGCCAAGCTCGACCCGTCCGCGCAGACCACGTCGAGTTTTGTCGGCCAGATCTTTGAGGAACAGTTGGTTCATGGTCCCCTTGAGACCCACATGCAACTCACTGATCTCGCCTTCGGTCAGAGTCATGATGCCGACCCCTGCAAAGCTCAGGCGTTTGAAAATCGCAGCGATGTCTGCCTGGTCCCGGCTCAACCGATCCAGCGCCTCTGCCAAGATCAGATCAACCCGTCCTTCCTGAGTTGCATTGAAGAGTGCTTGCAGCCCGGGACGCAACATGGACGCACCAGAGACCGCCCGATCAGAATA
>NZ_JBXWSL010000163.1:0-1343 GCF_059613425.1 Ruegeria sp. BHSA123
GTCCTGTGTGGATGGCGTCTGCTTTGCAAGGACAAAATGCTCTGATTGCGCGGCTGGTCAGTACAGTCCTGTGTCCGGCCTTTGATTGCGGCATTTGCTTGAGCCGCTGGCCTTGATGGGTTCCGTGAACCTGGTCCCAATCGGCAAAGCGAACCTGAGAGTTCAGGACGAAGCTCGGGTTTTCCGGGTTCTCGGATGACCGCACGTGCCATCATGGCATTCGTCTTGCAATTCTTTTTTGTTCAGTGCCTCCGGTTATGCCGCTGATTGCCGGTAGTATGTTTCTTTGGTGAGGATCGCCCAGATGATCCGTGCGGCTTTGTTTGCCATCGCGATCGTGGCAAGTCGGACGGGTTTGCGCTCGAGGAGTTGCATGATCCAAGGATGCACGCGTTCTGGATAGCCGCGGGCGCGCTGTACTTGTGAGGTCATACCGATCACCAGAAGCCTTCTTATGTAACGGTCACCCTTCTTGCTAATCCGGCCGAGGCGTTCCTTGCCACCACTCGATCTGTTCAATGGGGTGAGACCAAGCCAAGCAGCAAACTCGCGCCCGTTCTTGAACTGTTTGCCGTCGCCGATGGTGGCGACGATGGCAGAGGCGGTGATTGGACCAACACCAGGGACGGTTCTGATCCGCTTGGCCCGTTCATCGATCCGCGAATGATACTCGATCAGTTTGTCGTAGAACACCACGCGCTCGTCGAGTGCAACAACCTGCTCGCAGAGGGTTTTGAGCATGCTCTTCGCAACGTCTGGCATGTCCGGGCAATCGTTGGTTTTGAACCCTTTGACGAAGCGCATCGCCGCCACCGGCCCGTTCCCGATCACATGACCAAGCTCTCGAAGAAGACCCCGAATCACGTTCAGCATCTGGGTTTTCTGGCGCACGACAAGCTGGCGCACGCGATGCATTGTAAGAAGGGCTTGTTGTTCCTTCGATTTCACAGCGACGAACCGCATGGTCGGTCGCGTGACGGCCTCGCAGATTGCCTCGGCATCAACCGCATCCGTCTTTCCACGCT
Source organism: Ruegeria sp. BHSA123 (assembly GCF_059613425.1). Classification (NCBI taxonomy): domain Bacteria; kingdom Pseudomonadati; phylum Pseudomonadota; class Alphaproteobacteria; order Rhodobacterales; family Roseobacteraceae; genus Ruegeria; species Ruegeria sp. BHSA123. The sequence continues at coordinate 1,026 of NZ_JBXWSL010000163.1, forward strand.
TCACGTAGGGCTTTACGTAAGTCGCCGGCATGAGGCGCACGTCATGGCCGATTTCAGTCAGCTCACGCGCCCAGTGATGTGCCGACCCACACGCCTCAATTCCGACGAGGCAGCTCGGCAGGGTCTCAAAGAACTTCAGCAATTGTCTGCGGCGGATCGAACGATTGAAGACAACCGTACCGTCATCAGCGATCCCGTGGACCTGAAAGACGTCTTTACCGAGATCCAATCCTATCGTCGTGACTTCCATGGTGGGGCTCCTTTCCTTGCAGAAGATGTCTTCTGCAGTTTGCCGCAAAGCGCGACGGTTGGCTGCAG
>NZ_JBXWSL010000164.1:0-1282 GCF_059613425.1 Ruegeria sp. BHSA123
AGATCTTTCCCGCACCGCAGCAAACGAGCAAAGCCTGACAAGAAAGGCACTCGCGCTCAGTTCGGTACGCCTCTCTCTGCGCCAGCAACACGTTGTTTTTCAACAATATCGATCCAATCCGGACATTCGCTGCGCTCCTGTTCTACGTCTCACATGCGGACAAAGCGGCCACTCTTTGCAAGAAATGAAATTGACGACTAGTTGTGGTATTAAGGCTCCCACAACCGGGGGGATGCCGCAATGAACAGAACTTGGAAAACATTTCTCGCGGGGGTGGCTGCGCTATGCGCCACCATGTCGACAAGTTTCGCTGAAATGATCCACTTGATGGCTAGAAAAGGCGATGTCGCAAAAGTTATGTCAGAAATCGAAAAAGGAGTGCCGGTGGATCTGCCGAGCACCACAGGCGCTCGTTTTGAAGGTTCGTCACCACTCGTAGTAGCATCTCGGTTCGGTCGTACGGACGTGGTCGCGGCCCTGTTGGAGGCTGGGGCCGACCCAAACTACTCTCTTCCCAATGCTGAGTACGAAAAAACTCTTGCATACCCAATCCATGTTGCGTCAAGCAACGGACACACAGAAGTTGTTCGATTGCTTTTGGAAGCCGGTGCTGATCCAACTGTCGTGGATCCTTGGCTTGGGACAGCACTGCATTTCGCCTCGTTGCGTGGGCACGACGAAATCGTGACCATGCTATTGGATGCTGGCGTACCTACAAGTGCAAGTATCCCTAGTGTGAAGCACTTGATTGGTAATGCCGATAGGGGCCGAGGAGAAACTCTGGCAGGTGCCTGCAAAGCCTGTCACAGCCTGGAGAACAATGGGCAAGTTCAAGCCAATGAAGGTCCGCCACTTTGGGGAGTTCTCGGGCGCACCATTGGCTCGTACGATGGCTACGAGTACTCGACGGCTTTGTCAGCGATTTCAGGTGTCTGGGACTACGACAATCTAAACTCGTTTCTTGGGCGTCCACGAGAATACATTCCGGGAACAAAGATGGACTTAGATGGAGTTTGGTTTGATCAGGATCGCGCAGACTTGATTTCTTACCTCCGGACACTCGATGAAAACCCGGTCGCATTGCCTTAACAACCAATCGAAATTGAGCGTAGGATACGCGTTGGTGAGGTCAGAAGCAGCCATCAGAAAGAGCTCGTTGGGCGTCTGCTTTGCGGAGAGGGTGTGTGAAAACTCCCCTATTTTGACCGGACTGATGGTATAATTTCCGTATTCGGTACGGAGGTTGTTGATGACGCAATTTATCGAGGGTCTGGACCGGCAG
>NZ_JBXWSL010000165.1:0-1268 GCF_059613425.1 Ruegeria sp. BHSA123
GTTCGATACGGTGGATCAATGGCTCTCAAATCTGGACGGATTGCTCGTATTTGGACGGCAGGGCCTGTTCGCCCACGATAATACCCATCACGCCTTTGCCATGGCCTATGGCGCGGCGGATTGCATCGACGGCAAGGGCCATGTCGACCGCGCGAAATGGAACCGGTATCGCGAAGTCTTTGCCACCCATGTGGTGGAAGACTGATCCATGTCCGCCTGGCAGGCCGATATCCTGATGTATCATTCGATCTCGGATGCGCCGGGGCCAACCTCGATCGCACCCGAGGTGTTCAAGGCACAGATGAAGGCGCTTGCGGACTCGGGTCTGCCGGTGGTCACACCTGATGCGCTGGCCAACCCGCCTGCCCCCCGCGTGGTCATCATCAGTTTCGATGACGGGTTTGAAGATTTCGCCGACACCGCCTGGCCGATCCTGCGCGATCACGACTTCTGCCCGATCGTCTATTTGCCCTCGGGCCTAATGGGCGGCAGCGACAGTTGGGCCGGAGGCAATATCCCTGCCCGCCCGCTGATGGGCTGGGACAGGGTCGAGACGCTGGCAGCTGAAGGGGTCTGTTTTGGCGCGCATAGTGTCACTCATCCCGATCTCACCACGCTGGATGCGCTCATGCTGGAAGAGGAAGTCAGCGGATCCGGTCAGGACATTGCCGCCCGGCTTGGCCAGCCCACCCGGCATTTCGCACCGCCTTATGGCGCGTCGAACTCTAGCGTTCTCAGACAGATCGCGCAGCATTACGACACCTCGGTCGGCACAAGGCTGGGCGTGGCCAAAGCGGGGGATGATATGCACGACCTGTCCCGGCTCGAGATGTTCTATTTCAACAACATCGCCCGCTGGAAGGCGCATCTTGCTGGACGCGGCGGGTCCTATCTCACGGCCCGCAGGGCAATGCGCGGCATCCGTGCGATGGTGCGGGGAAAATCGTGGTAAAGTTGGTTCTTACACAGTGACTGGTACAAACAAATGCATATTCTGATTACCGGCGGCGCCGGGTTTATAGGCTCCCATTTAACGGAACGGCTGATCGGTGAAGGGCATCGGGTCACGATCCTTGACGATCTGTCGACCGGGCTGATGTCCAATCTGGCTTCTGTCTCGGACCACCCGGACTTCACTTTTGTCAAAGGCAGTATTCTTGACCGGGGACTGGTCGCTGAACTGGTCGATCCGGCGGATGTGGTGTTCCACCTGGCGGCGGCCGTCGGGGTCAAGCTGATCATGGACGAACCCAGCCGGTCGATCCTGA
>NZ_JBXWSL010000166.1:0-1231 GCF_059613425.1 Ruegeria sp. BHSA123
ATTGCCGGGTGCCGCCTGCCCGACTGGGCCACCGGAAAATTCCTTTCCAAAAACGCCGGTAGGTGATGAGGCCGCTGACGATCTGATACAGAAGCACAACGGAGGTCGCTGTGACTGCTATATATATGATGTGCTGGCCGGACAGCAGCTTGACGTGGAATTCCCGCAGGATTTTCTGAAAACCGGGCGATCCAGTGGTGTCGATAACCTGCCCCGTTTCGGGGTCCGTCCAGAAATATATCTGCTCGCCCCAGCCCGTGCGGCCTGTGCTGCGATCAACAAACCACGGAGTGGGTCGTTTGGTGATGATCTGGATGTCGCTTTCTGGGTAAGCTTCCTTGATACCATCGTAGATCATCCCGAAGCTGGCGGTGCGATCGGCTTTGTCAGCGGTGGTCCAGACCGCAGGACGAGGGATGGATTCAAGCTCGTTGCCGACTACAAGCAGAGATCCGGTCAGAAACAGCAAAAAGAAAAAGATTGAAAAATGCAGACCCAGCCAGGTGTGCAAAGTGAACAGGCGATTGCGTAATTTGCGACTCATTCGAAGGTCCGGCGGTTCATATTTCTACGAAACATTAAATGGAACGGAAGCCAAAGATACAAGAAGGTCAGCTTCCGCCAATGATTTGGCGAGTCAAATATGACGACCCACTGTCGGCGGATGTCCCACGGCGATGTCCCGCCTGATCTGAAGCGCGAATTTTGAGGGGCCGCCGCGTCGGACGACGCCCTGTCATTCAAGCACAGCGCCCCTGTTAACACGCTCTTTCCGAGAGCTCTTCTTCTTGGGCTTGGCTTCAAATTCCTCGTGATAGGATCTTTCGACATTGACGTCCCAGATGTCGTTGTCTTCTCCCATGATGTTTCGGGCCGCATACATGGCCGACAGCATCGAATGATCCTGGTTGTTGTAGCGGTGCAAACCGTTGCGTCCGACGGTCTGGAAATTTTCGAGTGTCTTTAGCCAGCCGCTGACTGTATCCAGCGCCTCTTTGTATTCGCTGTCATAGACAGGATAGGCCTTGGGCTGCCGGATCACGGCGAAATCGACAACATCCGTTGCCTTTGCCAGGTTAAGCTGTTCAAGTTCTTGGCTGGCAAGCTGCCTGAGATCCTCGTCTGTCGAGGACCACAGCCCGTCACCCTTCTGGCAGAAATATTCCATCCCGATCGAGGCGGTGTTCTGGTCCGGCAGCATCTCGACCGACCAGGCGCGGAAGTTCTGGAT
>NZ_JBXWSL010000167.1:0-1156 GCF_059613425.1 Ruegeria sp. BHSA123
CGGATTTTTCACCCAGTCCTTGTCGGACCGCGATCCTGAGCTTTTTGGCTCGATCCGGTCTGAGCTGGGTCGTCAGCGCGACGAGATCGAGCTGATTGCGTCCGAGAACATCGTCTCTGCCGCCGTGATGGAGGCGCAGGGTTCGGTGATGACCAACAAATATGCCGAAGGTTACCCGGGCCGGCGCTATTACGGGGGCTGCGAGTTTGTTGACATCGCCGAGAATCTGGCCATCGACCGCGCCAAGCAGCTGTTTGGCTGTGGCTTTGCCAATGTGCAGCCGAACTCGGGCAGCCAGGCCAACCAGGGCGTGTTCCAGGCGCTGATCCAGCCCGGCGACACCATTCTGGGCATGAGCCTGGATGCCGGTGGCCACCTGACCCACGGCGCGCGGCCCAACCAGTCGGGCAAGTGGTTCAACGCCGTGCAATACGGCGTGCGCCAGCAGGACAACATGCTGGACTATGATCAGGTCGAGGCGCTGGCGAAAGAGCATAACCCCAAGCTGATCATCGCGGGCGGTTCGGCCATCCCGCGTCAGATCGACTTTGCCCGCATGCGCGAGATCGCCGACATGGTCGGCGCCTATCTGCACGTGGACATGGCGCATTTCGCCGGTCTGGTCGCGGCAGGCGAGCATCCCAGCCCGTTCCCCTACGCGCATGTGGCGACCACCACCACACACAAGACCCTGCGCGGCCCACGTGGGGGCATGATCCTGACCAATGATGAAGATATCGCTAAGAAAGTGAATTCGGCGATCTTCCCCGGCATTCAGGGCGGCCCGCTGATGCATGTGATCGCGGCCAAGGCCGTGGCCTTTGGCGAGGCGCTGCGCCCCGAGTTCAAAAGCTATATCCAGCAGGTCGTGATCAATGCGCAGGCGCTCAGCGATCAGCTGATCAAGGGCGGGCTCGACACCGTGACCCACGGCACCGACACCCATGTGGTGCTGGTTGACCTGCGCCCCAAGGGCGTCAAGGGCAACGCCACCGAAAAGGCCCTGGGCCGGGCGCATATCACCTGCAACAAGAACGGCGTGCCATTTGACCCGGAAAAGCCGACCATCACGTCGGGCATCCGCCTGGGCAGCCCCGCCGGCACCACCCGCGGCTTTGGCGAGACCGAATTCCGCCAGATCGCCGACTGGATCATC
>NZ_JBXWSL010000168.1:0-1091 GCF_059613425.1 Ruegeria sp. BHSA123
GTTCGGCGCACAGCACGGTGACGCCTTTTGGCGTGCCGCTGGCGTTATAGTTCTTGGGTTCTGACATCCGACTGATCGGGATCGAGAGTTCCGGGAAGTAATGTGCATCGAACTCGGTGAACTGGTCGGTCTCCAGCACCAGGTACAGCAGGATCATGCCCCGGAAGCGGATCGCGCGAGCCGCCTCGACCACCTCTGCCGGAGGGTCGCCGATCAGGCGCGTCAGCCCGGTCAGCGGGATGGTCGACAGGATCAGATCGCCAGTCAGGTGCCGTTCGTCCTCGCCTTCGCGGATCGTCAGGCCGGTGATGCGGTTGCCGTCCCGTTCGATGGCAGTGATTTCGGTGTTGAACAGGAAGGTGGCGCCGTTGGCTTCGGCACTGTTGCGCATCGCGTCCGAGATTTGCCCGAACCCCTTGCGCGGATAAAAGAACCGACCCGCCGTTTCGCTGCGCAGCCCCGGCAGCAGGCGCAGCATCTTCATCAGGATCTTGCCGACCGATCCACTGCCGACCCGGCGCTCGGCCAGTTTCACGGCTAGCTTGTCCGGATCCAGACCCCACAGCTTGCGTACGTAAGGGAAATAGAAATTGTCCGAAATCGTCGGTCCCAGCCCGTCATAGAGCACGGTCGAGAACGTCTCGGGGCCTTCGCTTTTCTTGCGGAAGGGCTTCAGCGCCATGTCCCCGATCAGCGACGCGGCAAAGGGTTTGGGCAGGCGTAACAGCGCATCGGTCAGTTTCAGCGGAAAGTGAATCCATTTGCCCCCCAGCCGGATGCGCCCATGGCGGGGGCGCAGCAGCAAGTCGTCCCCCAGCAGGGCTTTTACATCGGCCAGAACCTCGGGCTCGGCCGCCGGATGAAACCGGTGCGAGCCATAGTCGCAGATCACACCTTCGACCGGGAACGAGGCCGAATTGCCGCCCGCAACAGGCGCACGTTCGATCACGGTGACCTTGGCCTGCCCGGTCAGGGCATGGGCAGCGGCCAGACCAGCCGGTCCGGCGCCGAGGATGATGATTTCAGGCTTGTCGCCATTGGGTCGGGAAACATCCGTCACTTGCACTCTTCCTTCTGGGAACTTGCCGGGG
>NZ_JBXWSL010000169.1:0-1063 GCF_059613425.1 Ruegeria sp. BHSA123
GGTGAGATTGACAAGGCAATCGAGCGCTATTTGGGTGAGTTGGATCGCGCCGACGAAGTGTTTGAACAGACCGGCACGGTGCTGCCAGAGGCCCGCATGGAACGCACTTTGAGAAAGTTAGAGCATCTGCAAAAGGAGGCGGTGCGCTACAGATCAATCGGGCAGCGCATGGATGAGACCGGCGAAACCCAAGTCTCACTTAGTGATCCTGATGCCCGATCCATGGCAACAACGGCCCGGATGCCCCGCATTGTCGGCTACAATGTTCAAACGGCCGTCGAAGCCAATCACCACCTGATCGTTGCGCATGAAGTAACAATGCTTGGGTTCGACCGGGATGCCTTGTCGATGATGGCCGCGGCAGCAAATGATGTCATGACGACAGATCAGCTCACAGCAATCGCGGATAAAGGTTACTACAAGAGCGAGGAGATTGTCGCCAGCGAAGAGGCTGGTATCTCGGTTGTCGTTCCCAAACCCATGACATCAAACGCCGCTGCACGCGGTCAGTTTGACAAGGCTGACTTCGCATATGACAGCGGCAAGGATGTCTATGTCTGCCCGGCAGGCAAGCAACTGACCTACAGATTTACCGGCCAGCAAGACGGCAAGGCCATCAGAGCGTATTGGTCTGGGGCCTGCGCCGATTGCGTCATCAAGGACAAATGCACGGCCAGCAAGGAACGGCGCGTGCGTCGATGGGAGAAAGAGGATGTGCTTGAGCGAGTACAAGAAAGGTTGGACGCAGACCCAGCCCAACTGGCCGTCCGCAGCATGACCGTCGAGCATCCCTACGGCACGATCAAATCATGGATGGGCGCGACGCACTTCACGATGCGCAGGTTGAAAAATGTCGCCACCGAGATGGCGCTGCACGTACTCGCCTACAACATGACCCGCGTGCTGAAGATCATGGGCGTACCAGCGATCATCGCAGCTATGAACGCGTAAGAGCCCTCGTTTGCCCTGAAATTTGCGCCCAAATGGCCCTATCCGTCTCAGATGGCTTCCGCCGACCTCACAATCCATCCTGTCCATCAAAATGATGATCCCAAGCCAAAAA
>NZ_JBXWSL010000170.1:0-1046 GCF_059613425.1 Ruegeria sp. BHSA123
TGATGCCGGCGACTGCGACGGGTTTTTTCATCGCGTCGCGGCGGAAAGGCTCGCCAAGCTCCTGGTTGATCAGGGCCTCGATCAGCGTGGTGATGCCGTTCTTCTGGTCCTCGATCGCCTGGTTCAGCGCCGCGGTCAGCTCGTCTTGGGTGCGCGCGACAACGCCTTTCAGGCCACAGGCCTGCGCGATACCGGCATAAGACACCTTGGTGTCCAGCTCGGTGCCCACGAAGTTGTCGTCGAACCACAGGGTCGAGTTGCGCTTTTCCGCGCCCCACTGGTAGTTGCGGAACACGATCTGGGTCACGGCGGGCCATTCCTCGCGGCCGATCGCGGTCAGCTCGTTCACCGCGATGCCAAAGGCACCGTCACCGGCAAAGCCCACAACCGGAACATCCGGGCAGCCGATCTTGGCACCGACGACGGCGGGCAGGCCATAGCCGCAGGGGCCGAACAGGCCCGGCGCCAGGTATTTGCGCCCCTCTTCAAACGACGGATAGGCGTTGCCGATGGCGCAGTTGTTGCCGATGTCCGAGCTGATGATCGCCTCTTTCGGCAGTGCCGCCTGAATGGCGCGCCACGCCATGCGCGGGCTCATCCAGTCGGGCTTGGCCGCGCGGGCACGCTGGTTCCAGGTGGTGCCCGGATCGTCATCCTCGTGGGTCATCGAGGTCAGTTCCTGCGCCCAGGCCGATTTCTTCTGCGCGATGCGCTCTTTGCGCTCCTTGCGGCCTTCGTCACCGGCGGTGTCGCTCAGCTGGGCCAGAATGCCCTTTGCCACCTTGGCAGCGTCGCCGATGATACCGACGCTGACAGCTTTGGTCAGGCCGATACGGTCGGGGTTGATGTCAACCTGGATGATCTTGGCATCCGCGGGCCAGTAGTTGATGCCATAGCCCGGCAGGGTCGAGAACGGGTTCAGACGGGTGCCGAGGCACAGGACAACATCCGCCTCGCTGATCAGCTCCATCCCCGCTTTCGAACCGTTATAGCCCAGCGGACCGGCAAACAGCGGGTGGCTGCCCGGGAAGGCGTCATTGTGCTGG
>NZ_JBXWSL010000171.1:0-935 GCF_059613425.1 Ruegeria sp. BHSA123
CAGCCCTTCCAGGAACAGGCGCCGGAACAGCCGGGCCAGGACGCGCACGGGCAGAAGGAAACCAGGGCGGCAGGCGATCCAGCGTGTAGCGTCAGGTGACAGGCCGCCGCCGGGCACGATCATGTGGACATGCGGGTGGTGGGTCAGCGCCGAACCCCAGGTATGGAGTACAGAGGTCATGCCCACGCGGGCGCCAAGGTGCCGGGGATCGGCGGCGATGGTCGTCACGGTCTCGGCTGACGCTCGGAACAGCAGGCCGTAGACCGCCGTCTTGTTCCAGTAGGCGATCCGTGCGATCTCCGCCGGCAGGGTGAAGACCACATGGAAATACTCCACCGGCAGCAGGTCATCGGCCCGTGCTGCCATCCAGTCGCGCGCGGCCGGCCCTTGGCACTTCGGGCAGTGCCGGTTCTTGCAGGAATTGTACGCGACATGCCGGTGACCGCATTTGGCGCAGGCTGCCACATGCCCGCCGAGCGCCTCGGTCCGGCAGGCTTCAATCGCCGACATCACCCTGAGTTGGGTGAGGCTGACATGCCCGGCATTGGCCCGCCGCCATGCGGGACCATGGGCGCGAAAGATGTCAGCGATCTCAAGCCGCGGGCGGGGCACCACCCTGGTCCGCTACTCCCGGCTTCGATCCTGCAGCTTGGCCAGCGTCTCGTAGGGGCTCGCCGTGTCACGGATCAGCTTCGTGGCGACATGTGTGTAGCGCTCCGTTGTTTCGAGTTTGGCATGCCCGAGCAGGACCTGGATCACCCGCACATCCGTACCGGCCTCCAGAAGGTGCGTCGCGAAGCTATGCCGCAGCGTGTGCAGCGTGCTGCCCGGCTTCTTGATCCCCGCGATGTGCTTTGCCGAGCTGAAGGCGCGGTGGAGTTGGCGCGACGAGAGGGGGTTGATCTTGGGCTTGCCCGGAAACAACCAGCCCTCAG
>NZ_JBXWSL010000172.1:0-1041 GCF_059613425.1 Ruegeria sp. BHSA123
CGCGGCATCACCATCTCGACCGCGCATGTGGAATACGAGACCGACGCGCGCCACTATGCGCATGTCGACTGCCCCGGCCACGCCGACTACGTCAAGAACATGATCACCGGTGCTGCTCAGATGGACGGCGCGATCCTGGTTGTGAACGCCGCGGACGGCCCGATGCCGCAGACCCGCGAGCACATCCTGCTGGGCCGCCAGGTTGGCATCCCGAAGATGGTCGTGTTCATGAACAAGGTTGACCAGGTTGACGACGAAGAGCTGCTGGAACTGGTGGAAATGGAAATCCGCGAGCTGCTGTCTTCGTATGAATACCCCGGCGACGATATTCCGATCATCGCAGGTTCGGCTCTGGCCGCGATGGAAGGCCGTGACCCTGAAATCGGCGAGAACAAGATCCGCGAGCTGATGGCGGCTGTTGACGAATATATCGACACGCCCGAGCGTGCTGTTGACCAGCCGTTCCTGATGCCGATCGAAGACGTGTTCTCGATCTCGGGCCGTGGTACCGTTGTGACCGGCCGTATCGAGCGTGGCGTGATCAACGTTGGCGACGAGATCGAAATCGTCGGCATCCGCGACACCTCGAAAACCACCTGCACCGGCGTTGAAATGTTCCGCAAGCTGCTGGACCGCGGTGAAGCGGGCGACAACATCGGCGCCCTGCTGCGTGGTGTGGATCGTGACGGCGTTGAGCGTGGCCAGGTTCTGTGTAAGCCGGGTTCGGTGACACCGCACACCAAGTTCGAAGCCGAAGCCTATATCCTGACCAAGGAAGAAGGCGGCCGTCACACCCCGTTCTTCGCGAACTACCGTCCGCAGTTCTACTTCCGTACGACTGACGTGACCGGCACCGTGACCCTGGCGGAAGGCACCGAGATGGTCATGCCCGGCGACAACGTGTCGTTCGGCGTTGAACTGATCGCACCGATCGCGATGGAGCAGGGCCTGCGCTTCGCCATCCGCGAAGGCGGCCGCACCGTCGGCGCCGGCGTCGTGTCGAAGATTACTGAATAATTCGCACAAGCGAATGAACCAACG
>NZ_JBXWSL010000173.1:0-1037 GCF_059613425.1 Ruegeria sp. BHSA123
TCGAACTTGTCATTGCCGGGGTCTTCGCGCTCGGGCGAAAACGCCAGGAAGAAATCACTGCCCGCGCGCAGACCGCCCGCCTCAAGGATCGGCTGAACCAGTGTGGTAGTGGCTCCGGGCCAGACGCTGCTTTCCAGCACCACCATCTGACCGGGGCGCAGATGCTGCGCGATGGTTTGTGCGGCGGCGGCGACAAAGCGCATGTCCGGGTCTTGTGCATCGGTCAGCGGGGTCGGCACGCAGATCAGGATGATATCGGCCTCGGCCAGTGCCGCAGCGTCCTGCGTTGCGCGGAACCTGCCACTGTCTACCGCTTGTGCGATCCGGTCTGACGCCAGATACGATATGACCTGATCGCCCTGATTGATCCGTGCCACCCGGTCAGGGTTGAGATCAACGCCGGTGGTATCGAACCCCTCATCATAGGCAGTCAGCGCCAGCGGCAGCCCGACATAGCCCAGCCCAACCACGGCAACCCGCGCATCGCGCGCCGCGATAAGCTGCTTGAGGGACTGATGGTGCGAGGTTTCGTAGTTCATAATCTATCCTGATCGTACAAAGTCACACTGAAATCAATTGGCATCCTGAGTGCCGAAAATTCCGCCCCTCTTCACGGATAGGGTGGAATGGGCGCGAATCCAATATATTTGTCGGCCTGGCAGCCGCTCCCTGCATTGCGTTTCCAAAAATGGTTCAATTTGAGGCTTTGGGGGAAATTGTAAGGCTTGAGGCTAAAACGCGGTTTGAAACTTTTCGATCGTTTCTCGAATTTTCGACCGCATGCGGGTTCTGCAAATTTAGTGATTAACCGACCGGCGTGATATGCCGCCAGCGCTATGGGTGCAGATGTTTCGCAATATCGGGCAGGCTGACTTGGCCATTACATTACTTTCCAAAGCGGGTTTCCAAATAGGGGCGTGTGGCGTTCAACCCGGCTTCAAGAGTGTAAGAAGGCGCGTAACCCAACCGGGCACGGGCATGGTCAATCCTGCAGCGCCCCCTGGCCGAATACAGGTCCAGCATGTGGCGGTCGGGGA
>NZ_JBXWSL010000174.1:0-1032 GCF_059613425.1 Ruegeria sp. BHSA123
TGCAATTGGGCCAGACAGCCTGCCGGGTTGGCAGGCACTTCAGGCGGAAGCGTCGGGTGGCGGTTACAAGGTGCTGTGGCAAAATGCGAACGGATCATATGCCGAATGGACCACGGATGCTTCGGGACAATACCAAAGCGGTGCTATCGTTGCCAATGTTGTGGATGTCGAGGTCTTCTATGGCCACGATATTGATGGAAATGGGACCATTGGTCCTGTTCAACCAAAGCTGAGCGTTTTGTTGGCATCCGAATGGGACGAAGATGTCGACTATCTGGAATTTAGGCCCGACTTGGCAACCTACCAAGATGATGAGGATATCTATGGGTTGGTTGTTTCTTGCGAAAAAAATAACGTTGACGCACCCTTTACAACCAACTCGGACGGTGCTTGGCATGAACCTGCAATTGATGTGTTGGACGAGGATGCTAACCTGACAATTGCATCCTTGCTGGAGGAAGACAGCTTCTGGTGGTGATGTTACCCCCGGCTTTGTTGGAGATACTGAACGGGCTGCGATTACCTAGTTCGGGGCCGCAATCAAAGGTTTGTGGGCCCCTTTGCGAACTCAAGCTGAAGACGACAAGTAACTTCTTTGGATGGGTGCGGATTTGTACGTTGCGCTTCAACTTCTCGCGCCTGCAAGCCATACCGAAGCAAAACTGTTTCCGACAAGTCGTGCGTTGAAGGTACCGGTGTTACTCTCGCTGTTTGTCATGTGCAGTACCCGGCTGGGCGCGAAAAAAGTGTAAGTTCCCGATTGCAGAGATATGCGGGCGGCTTAAAGCTGAGCATTCGAGGCTGAAGAAAGTTACTCCAGTGGAGCACTTCGCACGTCGGGGCGGCCCTGACATCAAAGGGCTATCATATTACGTCGCCTCAAAGGAAACATTACGGCTGTTGGGCACTCTTCTCGCGACAGAAGTGAGCAGCCTCATCTGACTGGTCCGATTTGATTGTTAGTGCATCATCGGCCTGTGATCCATCGGGATGATGGTTTCAGGTGCTGGCGGGCGATAGCCCAGTGCACTG
>NZ_JBXWSL010000175.1:0-1031 GCF_059613425.1 Ruegeria sp. BHSA123
GGCGGCGGCCTGTCACCTGACGCTACACGCTGGATCGCCTGCCGCCCTGGTTTCCTTCTGCCCGTGCGCGTCCTGGCCCGGCTGTTCCGGCGCCTGTTCCTGGAAGGGCTGTCGGCGCTGCACAAGGCAGGGCAGCTTCAGTTCTTCGGTGATCTGAAAAGACTGGCCGATCCCGCGGCCTTCGCCGCCTGCCTCGCCCCGCTCCGCAAGACCAAATGGGTCGTCTACGCCAAACCGCCCTTCGGCGGGCCCGAGTCTGTCCTCGCCTATCTCAGCCGATACACCCACCGCGTTGCGATCTCGAACCACCGCCTTGTCAGCGCCGATGCCGAGACCGTTGCGTTCCGTTGGAAGGATTACCGTATCAAGCGCGGCGACCGGATGAAGGTGATGCGGCTCAAGACCGGCGAATTCATCCGCCGGTTCCTGCTGCACGTCCTGCCCGACGGCTTTCACCGTATCCGCCACTACGGCCTGCTGGCCGGCGCCACCCGCAAGACCACCATCGCCCGCATCCGCGACTTGCTTGTGCAGACACTGGCCGAACAGGAAACGCAGGAGACTGCTGAGACCGCTCCGCTCACCCTGCGCGAGCCGTGCCCCTGCTGCGGCGGCCCGATGCGCATCGTGGAAATTTTCCGGCGCGGGCAAAAACCGATGAGCCGTGCGCCACCCAGGGAGCAGGCCGCATGACGAAACGCCCGTCCATGCCGCGAAGACTACCCCGGTTCCAATTCGTTTTCCGGAACGCCCCCGGTACGCCCGGTCCTGTGGTTAGCCCGCAATCACCCGGTCAACGGCTCCGACGGCACCCGGAACGCGCGAACACAGCCCGCTGGATAACCGCCCCCAACCGGCGCTTCCTGCCTGGTCGGCGCTCAGAACCGGCTCCCGCAATCACCCGCAGCATACTTTCCCCATAGACGCCGCCCAGCCTCCCGCGGCTTCCTCCTTGTCAGGTTATTCAACGCGGGCCGGGTTACACACGAACGCCAACGATGCGCCGCGGCCCGCATCGAAAAACCTTCGAC
>NZ_JBXWSL010000176.1:0-1028 GCF_059613425.1 Ruegeria sp. BHSA123
CAGTGTATACCGTCAGTTCCGTTTCCGATGCCGCAGCCGTCGCCGTCAGTAAACCGAACGCCAAAACCGCATAAATTGATCTCTTCTGTTTCATGGTTGTCCTCTGTTGGTGAATTGTTTGACAGGTTCGCCATTCTTGCGCGGCGTTAAATTCACATTTGAGCATTCGCATCTTGACAGATTAATATGCCAAGAAAAATCGATTATACCTTCAAAGTCATAAGCCTGACTTATGGATAAACTTACTTATGAGATTCGGAATGATCAGACGAAGCTTCGTGTGGGAAGCTAGCCAGAATAGCGAACAGACGGGGAAAACCTAACGGTTCCTTTCCTTCAGTAAAAACGCCCCAGTTCCCTGATCCTTTGCGGATAATCATCTGGAAAACGCCAGATGATCTCTCCGGGTGCGCGCACCAGACCGCGCGCGGCGGGGTCTTTGTTGGTCAGCAATGATAGGAAAAGATCGCTGCTGGCCCATGGTGAAGACCGGAAATACCAATGTCCGTTGCCATTGCCCGCCTCTTCGGCATCCGTCACGTCGATGACATGCAGCCTTGGGGTCCGGGCCAATTCCGCTTGCACCGCAGGTACTGCTTCGCCGGGGGGCGAGGTCTCTCCGACGCGCTTGCGGCCAAAGACGAGCCTAGACATCGCCAGGGCGGAATCCGTTTGCGACTGATAGATCGTCAGGTCCGTAACCGCATCGAGTAGACCGTCCTCGATAGCATGAATGAAATAAGCACGGTCTAGATCGCTGCCGATCAGGATGAGTTTGCCCAACCGCGCGTTTCCCTCGGCCCCCAACGCGATTTGATAGGCGGCGTCAAAGGCCAGCCTTGTCCCGGCGCTGTAGCCGATCAGGTGGATGCGACGGGCATTGGTATGGGTCGAGAGAAAGGCAATCAACTCGCGCAGATAACGTCGCGAGGCCAGCGCCGATTCCTGATCACGGAAATAGGCCAGCGTATTTGGGGTTGCTGTCCAGTTGTAACTGATGAAAGCGCCCTGATAGCCCAGAAAATGCT
>NZ_JBXWSL010000177.1:0-1021 GCF_059613425.1 Ruegeria sp. BHSA123
ACTCAAGGCGGGGCTTGCGCTTGAAGCCGGTCCGATCGCAGACCTGTCGGATCGCTTTTCCCGCCTCTACGAACAGGTGCGCACCGCCAAGGGGTTCCAGCCCGACATCCCCCCAGAGTTCTATTATGCGCTGTCGGGGCCGGACTTCGTGCATGACGTCCTGATTGCCCGAAAGGACAACGAGGATATAGGGGCGATGACGATTGGACATGTTGGGCTGAATGCCACCTACCTGTTCGGAGCGACCTCGGATGCCGGGCGGCGCCTCAATGCCGGTCATTACCTGATGTGGCACGCAATGCGCTATTGCCGTGAACACGGGATCGGGTGTTTTGATCTGGGCGGCATCAATCATGACGCGAACCCAAGCGTTACTCGTTTTAAGCTGCGAACCGGCGGTGCGGATGCCACTGCGTCAGGCCCTTACGAGGCCTGTCCGAGCGGTCTTTCGGCCGGGTTGATCGGTTGGGCCGAAACCCTGCACAAAAGACTGAAATCCTGACATGGCACGCCTGATCGGTCTCAACTTTCACGGTGTAGGCACCCCGGCTCGCGACCTTGAAGAGGGCGAAGCTCCCTACTGGCTATCCGAGGCGCAATTCACCGGAATCCTCGATCGCGTTGCGGCGGCATCTGATCCGCAGGCTTTTGTACTGACCTTCGATGACGGCAACCTGTCGGATTATGAGATCGCGCTACCCGCCTTGAACGAGAGGGGATTGACCGCAACCTTTTTCGTTCTGACCGGACGTCTGGACCAGCTAGGATCGCTGGCGCGCAATCACGTGACCGCGCTGCTTGCAAGCGGAATGGAAATTGGCAGCCATGGGATCGCGCATGTCGCCTGGAACGGGCTAGATACAGCGGCGCTTGACCGGGAACTCGACCAGTCGCGCAGCATGCTGCAAGAAATTTGCGGTCATCCCGTCACCAAAGCGGGAATACCATTTGGGTTATACAACGCCCACGTCCTGCGCGCCCTGCGCCGTAACGGATATGGGACAGCCTTTTCCAGCGACAT